>JAXJDU010000114.1:0-5366 GCA_036301785.1 Acutalibacteraceae bacterium
CTGTTATAGAGGACGGTCTGGCGTTTAAGCTTTATCAGAAAGAAACACTGACAGGCTACCTTGCAGGTATCACCAATGTGCCTTTAGATGAAGAGGAGCAGACCTATGTAGAGGTTACTAAGGTATGGGCTGACGGAAATGAAATGCACAATGATGATTCAGCTACCTTCAGCCTGTATATGGACGGTAAGAATACAGGCAGAGATATTACCCTGAGCAGTGAAAATAACTGGCAGGGTGGATTCTATGACCTGCCGTATTACAGAGCAGATGGTAAAACAGTAATTAAGTACACAGTGAAAGAGGATGAGTCAGCAGGCTATGCACCATTCTATTCAAGTGCTGTTGAGCTGGAGGCTTTGCCAGCTGTTGTATGGCAACATACAAATACAATAGAGCATAACAAAACCTACAGATTTTCAACTGGCACCTATTCACTGTCAGTTGGTGAAAATAACAATGTAACTACATTACCAAATGATTCAGGTAACCTGAATCAGCAATGGCTGATAATGTCAGGCTATAATGGTACAACGGTAATGCAGAATGCAGGCACAAAGCAATATCTGGTGTATTCAAACAATACGCTGTCAATGACCAGTAACCTGTCATCTGCAACAACAGTTGGTATAAGCAATGGCTTGCTGAGATTTGGTTGGTGGGGCAACTCATATTTAGAGCTGTCACCGGATTATGCAGGCGTTACCAGTAACGCAGCTAATATAACCAACCAGAGTATAAGCGTTATTGCTACAGTATATGGTAAAAACGGTGCAGGCTTCACCGTTAAAAATGTTCCGGCTGTCTACGAGCTTCCAAGCACCGGTGGCATAGGAACAGTTATATTTACATTTGCAGGCCTGATTATATTCGGCTCTGCTGCAATGTTTATTATCCAGATTCGCCAAAAGCGAAAGAGAGGGGGAACAACAGTACAGTACAAGCTGTGAACCCCTTTGTGGGTAAGCTTAAAATAGTAAAAAGCTGACAAAAAATTAAATTAAGAAGGAGAGTATATTATGAAACGCTTTTTATCTGTTATTATTTCAATCGTTATGATACTTGCATTATCCGTTAATGCTATGGCAGCTGACACAGCTGTAACAATCACAGGAGATACTACAAACCGTGAGTATAAGGCATTTATGCTTATGGAGGCATCTGTAAGTGGTACAAACTATGCTTATGAGGTTAACTCAAAATATAAGGATATTCTTATCGAAGAGCTTGGACTTGCAGCCACAGCTACAAGCAAAGATATTGTTGACGCTGTAAGCCGTATTACTGCTGCAGACGCTATGCGTCACTTCTCAGATGATGTTTATCGTGCAATTCTGGTAAAGAATCTTGAGCATGATGCTACATGGACTGGTGCCAATACAACACTTCCACAGGGCTATTGGCTTATCGCTGATGTAACTAACCTGTCAGGTCAGAGCAAGTCAAACTCACTTGTAATGGTTGATACTGTAGGTGATGAAGAAATAAAAATCGCTGCTAAGCCACACGATGTTACAACAGAGAAAAAGGTTGACGATGAAAACGACTCATTAGTTAACCCAAACCCTGTTTCTGAGGATTCAGAAGTATTACAGGATACAGCTGACTACGATATCGGTGACAAGGTTCCTTATACAATCGATATAAAAATGCCTAACAATGTTGCAGCTTATAAGTATTATTCATTCATCATTCAGGATAGCGTAGACAAGGGTCTTACCTATGATGAAACAACATTTAAGCTATATGTTAACAATACAGAGGTAACTCTTGCTAAGGCTGGCACACCAGAGGCAGCAACAGCTGACTTTATCTATGAGATAGAAACAGACACAGATACAGTTACTGGCGAGCAGACAGCACAAAGACTATATGTATATCCAGTAAGCACATACACAAACAATGCAGGTGAAACAGTTGCTGCAAGCAAATCAAACGGTGGTGACTATCTGGCATACTTTGGTGCAAATCCAGACCACTCTAAGGTTAATAACTCAGTGGTAGTATTCAAGTACGAATGTACACTTAACGAAAACGCAGTTGTAGGTGCAGCAGGTAACCCAAATAACTATGTACTTAAGTTTACTAATAACCCATTCAACGACGGCTTTGGTCAGACACCAACAGACACAGTAATTGTATTTACATATAATGTAACATTCAATAAGGTTGACTCAAAGAATGCTCCACTTGAGGGTGCAGACTTTACACTATACAAGTTTGTAGCAGCAAAAGAGCAGAAAACAGATGCAGAGATGGAAGCTGCAGGCTTCGTTAAGAACGAAACAGCAAATGCATGGGGTAAGTATGAACCTGTTGCATACAAAACAACAAATGCTGAGGCTGGCAAAGCAACTGTATTCAGCTTTAATGGTCTTGATGACGGTATCTATATGCTTGAAGAAACAGCTACACCAGCAGGCTATAACTCTATTGAGCCTGTACAATTCCAGGTTACAGCTAATCATGTAACTTCAATCACAACTGGCTCAGCTCTGACAGGTCTAGAGGCAAAATCAATGGTTGGTGGTGCAATTACACTGGAAACACAAAAGGATACAAACGATATTATCACAGGTGAAATCACAGCCAATGTTGTAAACCGTTCAGGTAGCGAGCTGCCAAGTACAGGTGGTATTGGTAGAACAATATTCTATGTTACTGGTTCTGTAGTATTTGCAGGTGCAGTAGTATTCCTGATTACTAAGAAGCGTATGAAGGAAGAAATGGAATAAGTAATTATAGAAATAATTATAATTAAGTAGCTATATTTTAAAGAGGGAGGCTCTGCCTCCCTCTGAATAGCAGTAAGGAGAGTCCAAAATGAAAAAAGGCAAGTTGTCAACAATATTTTTTACGCTTGCAGCAATTTTTGGATTGTCCTTGTTGCTGTACCCAAGCATTAGCGATTGGTGGAACTCAACCGTTCAATCGGGTGTAGTTGATAATTATCAGGCAAAGGTTAAAAAGCTTGATGAGGATGAGTACAACAGGCTCTGGGAGTCGGCAAGAGCATACAACAAAAGACTGACAGAGGATAATAACGGATTTTTTCTCTCGAAGGAGCAACTGGATGAATACAAAAGCTCACTTAATATATCAGGTGACGGTGTTATGGGATATGTTGAAATCTCGGTAATAAACTGTATGCTACCAGTGTATCACGGTACAGATGACGCACTTAGTATAGCAGCAGAGCATCTGGAATGGAGCAGTCTTCCGGTAGGTGGAGAAAGCACACACTGTGTTATTTCAGGACACCGAGGCTTGCCTACTGCTACATTGTTTACAAACCTTGATAAAATGATTGTTGGTGATTTGTTTGTGCTTCATGTACTCAACGAGGAGCTGACCTATGAGGTTGACCAGATACGCGTAGTAGAGCCAAAGGAAACTAATGACCTGCGTATTGAGCAGGGTAAGGACCTTGTAACACTTGTAACCTGTACACCATACGGTATTAACAGTCATCGCCTTTTGATAAGAGGCCACAGAGTTGACAATGTAGAGGCAGCCAAAAAGGTGAGAATAACCTCGGACGCTGTTAAGGTAGACAGACTGCTTGTATCGGCAATACTTGTTGTACCGATAATTATTATAATGTTCACAGCAATTTCTATATTCGAAAAGATTAAAAAACGCAGAAATATCAGTATAAAAAGGAGTGGTGAAAATGAAAAACAGCTGTAAATTTGTAGCAGGCATACTTGTGATGTTGCAGATGATTTCGCTTATGTGCTTGTCTGCTGCAGCACTTGAAGCCGTTGATATTAATAAGGAATGTAGCCTTACACTTAAATATATGCATGAGCAAAAGCCACTTACTGGTGCAAGCTTTAACCTCTATCGGGTGGCAGATATTGCTGCTGATAAAACTATAACGCTTACAGACAGCTTTAAAAACAGTGGTGTACAGCTGAATGGTCTGGATAACGATGCCTTTGCAGAGGCTGCCAAGGCACTGGAAAAGTCAATCGGAGAAGCTGAGCCAGACAGCACAATTAAAACAGACAGCACAGGCAGTGCAGTTGCAGATAAGCTTCACACAGGTGTGTATTTAATAATCGGTAAACCGATAGAGATGTACAATTACACACATTACGCTATGCCACAGCTTGTAATATTGCCTTACGAAAATACTGTGGAAGACAGCTGGGACTATGCTGTTACAGTAAATGTAAAGAGTGTGAAGGTAAGCATAGATGAGGAGCCTGTAGATTTAACGGTTGTTAAAAAGTGGAATGACAAGGGCTATGAAGATAAGCGACCAACAGAGATTACAGTACATCTTCTGTTGAATGGCGAAAAGCACGATACCGTTACCTTGTCAGAAAAAAACAACTGGCAATATAAGTGGGCAGAGCTGTCACCACTGGGTAAGTGGACAGTAGCAGAAGAGGTGCCTGCAAATTATGTTTTAGAGATTACTGAAACAGAAACAGGCTATCAGCTGCTTAACAGTCGCAAGGATATCGAGCAGACCGGTCAGCTATGGTGGCCCGTGCCTGTATTGTTGGTAGCAGGCTGTGTTATGATAGCCTCAGGCATGACAATACGCAGGGGTAAAAATAATGAAGCGTAACAGGTTAGCAACTATATTTTTGTGCGTGGGTATAGCTATGGTAATATCAGCGTTTGCTCTGGTTGGCTATAATTTTTATGAATCAAAGCAGGCAGAGGTTATCTCGCAAGAGGTATTACAGCAGATTATCAACGAAATGCCCGAAGCACCAGAAAAGGCTGCTGTTAATGTAGAGTTTGACTATTCTGAAGCTCTTACTGTGCAAGAGAATAAGAGCAATCAGAGTATTAATATACCAACCACTACAATATATAATATAGAGTACATCGGTTATATAGAGATACCAAGTCTGGGGTTATCGTTGCCGGTAATCAATACAAGCAATCAGACAAATCTGAATATAGCACCATGCAGATTTTATGGCTCGGCTTATCTTGATAATATGGTTATCGGTGCACATAACTTCAGCTCGCACTTTGGTCGCATAGGCTCATTAAACTTTGGCGACTCTGTTATTTTTACAGATGTAGAAGGAAAGGTGTTTGAATACGAGGTAGCAGATATAGAAATTCTGCAACCACATCAATCAGAATACCTGTGCAACAGTGAATGGTCATTGTCGTTGTACACCTGTACAATCAGTGGCAGAGAGCGTGTTACTGTACGCTGTGAAAGGGTAGAGGATTGAGCTAAAGAATAAATCACAGCTATAATAAGGCTTACAAAGTAATATAGAATAGTATAAAACCCTCTATGGAAGATAAAATCCGTAGAGGGTTTTCTGTAGAGAAAATAAATTGTAGTTTGTGTGACTGCTTCGCAGTCACACAAAGACACGCACAAA
>JAXJDU010000115.1:0-9070 GCA_036301785.1 Acutalibacteraceae bacterium
TTTTTGCGTTGGGGTAGTTCCGTTTGGGTTTGTGCGTGTCTTGAGTGACTGCGTAGCAGACACTCAAGCGTAAAGTTTAGGTCCACCCTTTTTAAAGGGTGGTGGGGTGCAGGGGCAAAGCCCCTGCTAAACTACAATTTATCAAAATTTATACAGAATGGAAAAGAAAATGAAAAAGCTATCGGTTGGAATTTTAGCACATGTAGACTCGGGCAAAACAACGCTTACAGAGGCACTTATGTATTGCTCGGGTAATATAAGCAAGCTGGGCAGAGTTGACCACAGAAATTCTTTTTTAGACAATTTTGCACTTGAGCGTGACCGTGGTATCACTATATTTTCAAAGCAGGCTATCTTAAACCACAACAGCACCATCTTTACAATATTAGATACTCCAGGCCATATTGATTTTTCAACAGAAACAGAAAGAACACTGCAGGTGCTTGATTATGCTGTACTTGTAATCAGTGGCACAAGTGGTGTGCAAAGTCATACACACACATTATGGCGACTTTTAAGCAGGTACAATGTGCCTACATTCGTATTTGTAAATAAAATGGATTTAGATGGTGCAGATAAAGAAACGGTTATAAATCAGCTGAAGCAAAAGCTGAGTGATTGCTGTGTAGAATTTACACCACAGCCAACAAGCGAAATGTACGAGGGTATATCGCTGTGTGATGAGCATTTGCTCGAAAAATTCTATGAAAATGATACTCTTGAAAACAGCGACATAATAAAAGCTATAAAGGAGCGTAAGGTGTTCCCGTGCTTTTTTGGCTCGGCATTAAGGTTAGAGGGTGTAGAGGAATTTTTAAACGCACTCGATTTATACACCACACAGCCACAATATGGCAACGAATTTGGTGCAAAGGTTTTTAAAATCAGTGAGGACAAGCAGGGCAACAGACTTACACACCTTAAAATAACAGGTGGAGAGCTGAGAGTAAAAACTGTTTTAAGCAGTGCAGATAATTCTGTATCAGAGAAGGTAAACCAGATAAGGGTATATTCAGGTGAAAAATTCACAGCAGAGGAAGCAGTAACAGCAGGTACAGTATGTGCAGTTACCGGCATTACCTTTGCACATTCAGGTGATGGCTTGGGCATAGAAAAAAATTCTCATCTGCCTGTTTTAGAGCCGGTTTTAACCTACAGAGTAGACCTGCCAGAAAATATAGATGTACATACAGCACTTAAAAAGCTTAAAATACTGGAGGACGAAGACCCACAGCTGAATGTAGTGTGGAATGAGAATCTTGCAGAAATTCAGATACAGCTTATGGGCGAAATTCAGCTTGAAATTCTGAAAAGTGTTATTTCACAGCGTTTTAATTTTGATGTTGAATTTGGCAAGGGTAATATTATTTATAAAGAAACAATAAGCAATACCGTTGAGGGTGTAGGGCATTTTGAACCGTTAAGACATTATGCAGAGGTTCATCTTCTGCTGGAGAGTGCAAAGCAGGGCAGTGGCGTAAGCTTTCAGCTTGATTGCAGTGAGGATAAGCTGGATAAAAACTGGCAAAGGCTTATTCTTACACATCTGCTGGAGAAAACGCACATAGGTGTTTTAACAGGCTCACCTGTTACAGATATGAAGATAACACTTGTAGCAGGCAGAGCACATAAAAAGCACACCGAGGGTGGTGACTTCAGACAGGCTACATATCGTGCAGTGCGTCATGGTTTAAAAATGGCAGAAAGTGTTTTGTTAGAGCCTGTATACGCCTTTACTCTTGAAGTGCCAACCGAGAATATCGGCAGAGCAATGGCAGATATTCAGCGTATGCATGGTGCATTTTCGCCAGCAGAGCAAAACGGTGAGATGTCTGTAATAAACGGTACAGCACCAGTTGCTACAATGGCAGATTATCAGACAGAGCTTACACAGTACACACATGGCAAGGGCAGACTTACATATTATCTGCAGGGCTACGAGCCTTGCCATAACGCAGACGAGGTTATAGAGCGTATAGGCTATAATAGTGATAACGATGTAAATAACCCGTGCGACTCTGTTTTCTGCTCACATGGCGTTGGTAAGATTGTAAAGTGGAATGAGGTTTACGACTATATGCACCTTGACAGTGTGCTTTCACCAAGCAGACAGGAGGAAGCTCCACTAAAAGCTAAAGACAGAGTAACAGCCAGACTTACAGCTGAATGTGACGATATTTTCGCACAGGATAAGGAGCTTATTGCTATATTTGAGCAAACCTATGGCCCGATTAAAAAGCGTGAAAATAACGATAACAACACTAAGGTAAAGCGTGTAACAAGCTTTGATAATCCTGGCAAAAGGCATGTAAAGCCTGTGCCTAAATATACAGGCGAGGAATATCTGTTAGTTGATGGCTACAATGTTATATTCTCGTGGGATAGCCTTAAAAAGCTTGCAGGTGAAAATTTAGAGGCAGCAAGAAATCAGCTTATAAATATTCTTTGTAATTATCAGGGCTATTGTAAGTGCGAGCTTATACTGGTATTTGATGCCTACAGGGTAGCCGGCAAGCACCGAGAGGTTGAAAAGGTGAATAATATAAATGTGGTGTATACCAAAGAGGCAGAAACAGCCGATATGTATATCGAAAAGGTAACGCATAAGCTGGCAAAAAACCACAAGGTAAGGGTTGTTACCTCTGACGGTATGGAGCAGTTTATTATACTTGGCCATGGTGCGTTAAGAGTATCTTCACAAAGCTTTTTGCAAGAGGTAAGGCTTGCTGAGAATGAAATACGAGAAATTATATCCAACCTGAAATAACTGTGGCTGACAGAAATTCTTAAATAAAATATACAAAAATTGAATGACATTATCGAGTAAATCTGTTATAATATATTTATCCAGATAAAATGAAAGCTGACAAGGTGTATTATTATACTGTTGTTGGCTTTCTTGCTGATAAATCTGATTATTCAAAACAAAAGGAGAGTAAAAGAAAATGAAGAAATATGCTTTTGGTGTTGACATTGGTGGTACAACAATTAAAATGGGATTTTTTGAAACAACAGGTGTACTTGTTGAAAAGTGGGAAATCCCAACAAGAACAGAAGAAAACGGTGTGAATATACTGCCAGATATTGCAGCTGAGATTGATAAGAAGATAAATGAAAAGTCAATCGATAAGTCAGACATAGAGGGTATTGGTGTGGGTGTACCTGGCCCTGTTGATGATGACGGTACAGTGTTCAAGTGCGTAAACCTTGGCTGGGGTGTGTTCAATGTTGAAATTGAGCTTAACAGATTAACAGAGCTTAAGGTTAAGGTTGGTAACGACGCTAATGTTGCTGCTCTTGGCGAAATGTGGCAGGGTGGCGGCAAAGGCTACAAGAATATAGTTATGGTTACACTTGGCACTGGCGTTGGTGGTGGTGTTATCATCAACGAAAAAATCGTTTGTGGCAGCAACGGTGCTGGTGGCGAAATCGGACATATCAATATGAAAGAAAACGAAAAGGACGCTTGTGGCTGTGGCAACCACGGCTGTTTAGAGCAGTACGCTTCTGCAACAGGTATTGTAAGAACAACAAAGAAATTCCTTGAGGAGCACCCAGAGGCAGAAACTGTACTGAAGAATGACGAAATTACAGCAAAGGCAATTTTTGACGCTGCAAAGGCAGATGATGAGGTTGCTATTAAAATGGTTGATAAAACAGCTAAGATTCTTGGCAGAGGTCTTTCTCAGATTGCCTGCGTAGTAAACCCACAGGTATTTGTAATTGGTGGTGGTATGTCAAAGGCTGGTGCTTTGCTAATCGAAAAGGTACAGGGCTATTACCAGCAGTATGCTTTCCACGCTGCTAAAAACACATACTTCAAGCTTGCAGATTTAGGCAACGACGCTGGTATTTACGGTGGCGTAAGAATGATTCTTGACTAAGCTGAAGAATCTGCCTTAATAGTTGATGATAAATGTATCTTTTTAAGAAAATAGGAATTAGCGAAAAAGAAGCTATAAAAGAATTATTTGCAGGTGTTTTTACTGTTGAGCCATGGAATGATGACTGGTCAGACAAAGAACAGCTCGATTTATATATAACAGACTTGACAGCACAGGGTAATTCCTTAACCTATGGATTATATGACGGTAAAGAGCTGATAGGTGTGTCTATGGGGCGTATTAGACATTGGTTTGCTGGCACTGAGTATAACATTGAGGAATTGTGCATACGCACTGATAAACAGGGGCATGGTGCAGGAACATATTTTTTAAAGGAAATTGAAAAGGCAATCAAGGGAATTGGTCTGACTCAGATTTTTTTGCAAACTGAAAATACTGTTCCTGCCTATGGTTTTTATCAGAAAAACGGTTATCACGAAATAAAGAGCCATGTGTCATTTGTAAAGCAGATATAGCTGATGATTTTCGTATTAAAGGTGGATAATCTGTAGTGTAGCTGTGCGTGCAGACTTGCAGCTATACTACAGTTTGCTTTATGATTTTATGTGTAATTCTGTGCAAAAGTTTCTTGTAAAATGCTATATTTTTTTGTTTTTATATGCTTTTATTTTAAATTTTACTATGTTATAATGTAGTGTAAGGTTTAAAATAAAAGCATAAATTTTATTACAGTATATACAAATCAGCTTGTATCTTTTTAAATATAATTTTAGTTAGGAGATAGTTATGAGAGTAGGTTTAGATGTAGGCTCAACTACAGTAAAATGCGTTGTGCTTGATGAAAAAAATAATATTTTATACAGCACATACGAACGCCACTATTCACAGATAAAGCAAAAAATAGCCGATGTTTTGGCAAAGGCTAAAAAAGCAGTGCCACAGTGCGACAACTCACCACTTGCTATTTCAGGTTCAGCAGGTATGGGCTTGGCAGAGGCTTGTGATATTGACTTTGTACAAGAGGTTTACGCTACTCGAGTAGCTACAAATACATTTATTCCTGGCACTGATGTTGTAATAGAGCTTGGTGGTGAAGACGCTAAGATTCTGTTTTTAACAGGTGGTATGGAGGTTAGAATGAACGGCTCATGTGCTGGTGGTACAGGTGCGTTTATCGACCAGATGGCTACATTGCTTAATGTTCCTATTGAGGAGCTTAACGCTCTGGCTGCTACAAGTGAGAAAACATATACAATCGCTTCTCGCTGTGGTGTATTTGCTAAAACAGATATTCAGCCACTTTTGAATCAGGGTGCAAGAAAAAGCGATATAGCTGAGAGTATCTTTACTGCTGTTGTAAACCAGACCGTTGCTGGTCTTGCACAGGGCAGAGAGATAACAGGACAGATTGTATACCTTGGTGGCCCTTTAACCTTTATGGAGCAGCTAAGAAAACGCTTTGACAAGGTTTTGGATACAAAGGGTATCTGCCCTGAAAATTCACTTTATTATGTTGCTTGTGGTGCTGCTTTATGTGCAGAAAACCCAGTAAGCTTTGATAAGGTTATTGAAGAGATTAATAATTATCATGGTAGTGGTAATTTTGCGTTTAATCCACCTCTGTTTAAAACTGAGGATGATTACAACAAGTTTATTGAACGCCACGAGAAGGCTCAGGTAAAAAGTGCTGACCTGCTTACATATAAGGGCAAGGCGTTTTTAGGTATAGATGCAGGCTCTACAACTGTAAAGGCTGTTGTAATGGGTGAAGACGGAGAGCTTTTAACCTCCCGTTATCTGTCTAACAGTGGTAACCCGGTACCTATTATCAAAGAGTTTTTAGAGGAGCTTTACAAGCAGGCTCCGGATATATATATTGCTGCTTCAGCTGTAACAGGCTATGGTGAAGAAATTATCAAAAATGCATTTATGGCAGATTTCGGTATTGTAGAAACTGTTGCACACTTTACAGCAGCTAAAAAGTTTATGCCAGATGTTGAGTTTGTTATCGACATCGGTGGTCAGGATATCAAGTGCTTTAAAATACATAATGGTGCAATTGATAATATCTTCCTTAATGAGGCTTGTTCATCAGGCTGTGGTTCATTCCTGCAAACCTTTGCAAATGCACTTGGCTATAATATAGAGGAATTCTCTAAGCTGGGATTGTTTGCAAAACAGCCGGTTGACTTAGGCTCTCGTTGTACTGTATTTATGAACAGCTCTGTTAAGCAGGCACAAAAGGACGGTGCAACAATCGAGGATATCTCTGCCGGCTTGTCACTAAGTGTAGTTAAGAATGCACTATATAAGGTTATCAGAGTTTCTGACCCTAAAAAGCTTGGTACAAAGATAGTTGTACAGGGTGGTACATTCCTTAATAACGCAGTATTGCGTGCGTTTGAGCAGGAAATGGGTGTGCAGGTTGTTCGTCCTGCAATTTCTGGCTTGATGGGTGCATATGGTGCAGCTCTATACGCACAGTCAAAATATAAAGACGGCAGAAGCACACTTGTTACAGCTGACAAGCTGAAGGAGTTTGTTCACGAAATAAGCGTTATCAACTGTGGTGGCTGTAATAATAATTGCCGACTGACTGTTAATAAGTTTTCAGATGGCAGACGCTTTATTGCAGGTAACCGTTGCGAAAAGCCTGTTACAAAGAAAAAGCCAGACGAAACCCTGAATATATATGAGTACAAGCTACAGCTGTTAAAGAGCTATGAGCCTAAAAAGGGTACTCGTGGCAAGATTGGTATTCCTCTGGGACTTAATATGTACGAGATGCTGCCATTCTGGCACGCTTTCTTTACACAGCTTGGCTTTGAGGTGCATACTTCACCTGTATCAAACAGAAAGATATATGCACTTGGTCAGCAGACAATCCCATCAGATACAGTTTGCTACCCTGCAAAGCTTATGCATGGTCATGTGCAGGTCTTGATTAATGACGGTATAGACACAATTTTCTACCCATGTTTGTCTTATAACTTTGACGAGGGTAGAAGTGACAACCATTATAACTGTCCTGTAGTAGCCTATTACTCAGAGGTATTAAAGGTTAATATGAAGGACATCAAAAAGGTTAAGTTTATAAATGACTACTTGGGTGTGCACCGTAAAAACGACTTCCCTAAGAAGATGTGCGAGGTGCTTGCTAATTACTTTGATGGCATTACTCTTAAAGAGGTAAAGGCTGCTGCAAAAATGGCTTATCTTGAATATGACAGACATATGGAGAAGATAAAGTCAAGAGGTGAGGCGATTATAAATCAGGCAAGAAGCGAGAAAAAGGAAATTATCGTACTTGCAGGCAGACCTTACCATGTAGACCCAGAGATAAATAAGGGTATAGACACTCTGATTTCTGGCTTTAATGTAGCAATTATCTCAGAAGATGTAATTGCAGACAGAGTAGAGAAATATAAATCAGCAGTATTGAATCAGTGGACATACCATGCAAGATTATACTCTGCTTCGCACTATATTGCACAGTGTGACGATATAAATCTTGTACAGCTTGTATCATTCGGCTGTGGTGTAGACGCTATTACAACCGACGAGGTAAGAGATATTCTTGAGTCTGAGGGTAAGATATATACACAGATTAAAATTGACGAAATTACAAATCTGGGTGCTGTTAAAATCAGGCTTAGAAGCTTGCTTGCAGCAATTGCAGAGCAAAAGGATAAAAAGAAAAACGCACAGAATTAACGGAGAAGAATTGATATGGCTACTTTAAAATACGACAAAACAGGCAGACTGCTGTTTACAAAAGAAATGCGAAAAGAATACACAATTCTTTTACCAATGATGGCTAACATTCAGTTTCGTATTATGAAGGGTGTATTTGACGAATACGGTTATAATACTGTACTGCTGGAAACCGATGGCCCTGAGATTGCTCAGGTTGGTTTAAAATATGTACATAACGACACCTGCTATCCGGCTTTGCTTGTTATAGGTCAGTTTATACACGCCTTGCAGAGTGGTAAGTATGATGTTCATAAAACAGCTCTTATGATTACTCAGACAGGTGGTGGCTGCAGAGCCTCTAACTATATCCACCTGCTAAGAAAGGCTCTTGTAAAGGCTGGTCTTGAGTTTGTGCCTGTAATTTCACTTAATGTTTCAGGTCTTGAGAGCAACCCGGGCTTCAGCCTTACACTGCCAATGATACGCAAAATTATAGGTGCATTGGTTTATGGTGATACTCTTATGCTTTTAAGCAACCAGACAAAGCCTTATGAGGTTAACAAGGGTGAAAGTATGAAGCTTGTTAACACATGGATAAATAAGATACTGGAAGAATTTAAGGCTGGTAAGGGCTTTAAGCTAAGCCAGCAAAAGCAGCTGCTTGACGAAATGGCAGAGTCCTTTGCCAATATTGAACGCAACATTGTGCCAAAGGTAAAGGTTGGTGTAGTTGGCGAGATTTATGTAAAGTATGCTCCACTAGGTAACAATAATCTTGAAGCATTCCTTAACGAGCAGGATTGCGAGGTTTGTACACCTGGTATTATGGGCTTTGCACTGTTTAAGGTTGATAACCGTTTGCAGGATATTGAGCTGTACGGTGGTAACAAGGTAAAATATGCTGTTGTTAATATGCTGTATAAATATCTTGAGAGTATGGAAAGCCTTACAATAGAGTGTGCCAAAAAGCACGGCTTTACTCCACCAGGAAAATACAGCCATTTAAAGAGCCTTGTTGACGGTGTAATCGGCTTGGGTAACAAAATGGGTGAGGGTTGGCTGCTTACAGCAGAAATGCTTGAGCTTGCAGAAAGTGGATACCCTAACATTGTTTGTACACAGCCATTCGGTTGCCTGCCTAACCATATTTGTGGTAAGGGTATGATAAGAAAAATCAAAGAGATTAACCCAGCTGCAAATATTGTAGCAATCGACTACGACCCAGGTGCAACAAGAGTAAATCAGGAAAACAGAATCAAGCTTATGCTTGCAGTTGCTAAGGAAAACCTTACAGAAAACCAGAATGCAGACGCAAAGTCTGCTAAAAAGGTAAAGGTTAAAGCTAAGGCATGATAAACAGACTATTATAAAAGAAAAACCGTCCGACTAACCTCGGACGGTTTTTTATTGGCAGGGGCTTTGCCCCTGCACCCCAAAAGGGGCTGTCTCACTAACGAAAGTGAGGCAGCCCCTAAATCATGTGATTTTGCTAACAAAACAGCACCAAAGTTTTTAAAATGATGAAAAAA
>JAXJDU010000116.1:0-10149 GCA_036301785.1 Acutalibacteraceae bacterium
ACCAGGCCCAGGCGACGATCCAAGTGATGACCCAGATCCAGAACCAGGCCCAGGCGACGATCCAAGTGACGACCCAGACCCAGAACCAGGTCCAGGAGAAGACCCAACACCTGACCCAGAGCCAGAACCAGACCCAAGCCCTTATGCAGAATATCCTCTTATAGGTTATTTCTACTGGGTGAATATAGGTATAGAATATGACCCAGATTTAGAATGGGTGAATGTAGGTACTTCTTATGAATCAAACCTAGAAGAAATTGAGTCATATCAACCAGTATGGAACTCTCGTATAGATGTCGATTTAGTTCCAGAAAAACTAGAAAAACAAATCTATGGTCTTGATATTTACAAGTTTGAGGTTCGCGATAAAGAAAAGATTTCTTATGTGAGGAAAGGTGGTTATTCTAGGTCTTTTGAATTTGAAGATGTAGACATTACTAAAACTCCTTATTATGCAAATGGTGTTTGGTATGAAAGTATAGAAGAAATGATGACTTGGTATGTAAGATATATACCTTTTTGGGAAGATGAAGTTTCAGAAAAAATGATAGAAGAGTCTCCTGGGGTATTTGTTGCTACATTCGATGCAGCTGCAGACACCGACGACAACGATAAATACTACTACTGCTTAGGTAATGTAGAAGACCCAATTTTAGAAGTAGGTGTAGGCAATTATGGTAGTATTCAAAATTACCTACAAATACCACAAGGCTTCAAGGTAATGATTTATTTGGAAGAAGAGAATTGGAATACTTATTACAAGTTAGTTCCTCCTGGTGATGCTTGGGATAAACCTTATATTGATTTAGGACTTCCAAGTGGTTTGTGTTGGGCTGTCAAAAATCTAGGTGCAGATAAGCCGGAAGATGAGGGCCACCACTACGCTTGGGGTGAAGTTGAACCTAAAGAAGACTATTCATACGAAACCTATAAATGGGCAAATCAACTTAAAAACTATGAGTTCATTAAGTATGTAACTGATGATTATTATGGTTTAATTGATTTAAGATCAACACTAGAACCAAATGATGATGCAGCAAATGTTGCCTTAGGAAGTAAATGGCATATTCCTTCTAAATTAGCAACACAAGAACTGCTTAAAGAATGTACTACTGAATTTGGATATTACTATGGTGTGAAAGGTTATTTCATAACAGGTCCAAATGGAAATGCCATCTTCTTACCTGGAGCAGTAGAAAGAAAAGGTACAAGTCACGACGAAAGGGGCAATGGAGGTTCTTACTGGACTTCAACTTTATATGATAATAATGGTACAGCCAATAAACTCGGATTTGCTCTAACTTATATTGACTCAGATGATGATGATTATGCATCACGTTCTACTGGTTTAGTAATTCGTCCTGTAATTCACAGAGATTATGTAGCAATAGACGAAGTACCTGCAATAGATGTTTATGCTAAAGAAGGTACTATATATTCAGAACTAGACTTTGAAATCTATAACCTAACAGGTATAAATGTAACACATCTAAACGGTTCGCTTGAAGGTATTTACATTGTGAAAACAAACGAAGGTAACAGACTAATTAGTGTATGGTAATTTAATTTATTTATTTAATTTATTTATAAACCCTTAAAAATTTTTATTATTATGAAAAAGATTGCTTTATTATTCGTATTTGCTGTAGCTATGGCTACTGCAGCTTTTGCTCAACCTCGTGCAGTAGGTGTACGTATTGGTTATGGTGCTGGTGCTTCTTATCAACACAGCATGGGTGAAAACAACATGATTGAAGTGGAACTTGGTCTTCCTGGTTTCAACGCTATTGAAGCTGCTGCAACTTACGATTGGATCAACCCAGGTGGTCTAGAATTCCCAGCAATAAGCAAAGGTAAATTAAACTGGTATGCTGGTGTAGGTGCTGGTGTAGGTTACGACTGGGGTAGATGGTGGTATTCAGCTTACGCATTTGGTGGTGTAGCTGGACGTATCGGTGTAGAATACATCTTTGATTTTCCACTACAACTTTCAGTAGACTGGCGCCCACTTATTGGTGTTGAAGGTAACAAATATGGTGTAGACTTCTATGCTGATGGTCTATATTCTGGTGCTATCGCTGTAGCTGCACGCTATACTTTCTAAAATCAATTTTTATGCTAATATCTCGGCACCCCGAGATATTAGTTTTCACTAACAATTAAAGACAAACAACATGAAAACAATTAAAAGAATTTTATTTCTAGTAGCAGTAGCTCTAGGTTTAGCTTCTTGTGGAAGCAACCACGTGGATGTGGCAGAAGAGTTTATCACCAATCTTAATACCTGTGAATATATCGCCCTGATACTGGAAGAACATTTCATCTGCACGGATATTACTTATGTTACAGCACATAGTTTCCATAACCTGCTTTGCAGATGCACTGAACATATCTGTTATTTTCTGGTACTTTTTCATTTTATATCTGTAGTTATAGGTTTTGAATAAAGCACCAGCCAATGTTCCCCATCTGCTGTCTGTTCTGCCGTTGTGAACGCTTGATGTAATTACATCGTCCTTGTCATTAAACACGCTTACACAATAGTTAAATGCTGTAAGGAACAGGATATTTTTAGATACGCCATTTTTATGGCAATATTTAACCACTCTGTCGTAGCTTAAGTCTTTAAATGCACCGTGTATAGCAGCGTTTTTCTGAACAGTTAAATCGCCGTTATCTTTTTTATTCAGGATAGAACGGTCAAGCATCATTCCGTTCATAAGTCTCTGGAAATACAATTCGCTGTCAGCTCTTAAGCCGTTTTCGTTTCTGAATTGCTCGTCCAGCATATACTCATAGAATGAATAGCTCTCTGCAGGTATTTCCTCACCCTTATACAATCTGTCTACATTACGAAGCAATATGCCCAGTGTCATACCGTCACTGATTACATGAGCTATGTCAAAGAATAAGAAGTTATCGCCTTCTACACTGTATATTCCTATATGATACAGTGGCTCACCAGGATTATACATAAATGGCTTAATCAGCTCATCCTTTACATCCAGCCATTCCTCTTCAGTCATTTCATAAACAGGAATATCTATCTTTAAATCATCATTTCTGAACATAGCCAGACCCTTGTCTTCATATGGCTGAATAATACCTTTCAGGATAGGGTGTATATCAAACAGCTTTTCGATAGAAGTCTTAAGTCTGATTAAATCAACACTTGAGTCCAGCTTATACAAAAACGGAATATTAGTTGTAGTATTTCCACGCAGTACATATGCCATGGACTTCTGAAGATTTGTTAAAGGGTAAACAGTTCTCAGGCTGTAGTCAACCTTCTGATTCATGTTTTTCTTTATGTACAATCTCTCAAGCTTTTCTATTGTGCAGTTAGCCAGCAGCTCGTTAAGCTCTACATTGAAGTTCATACTGTCATGTAATTCTGTTAAGGTCATGATACAGCCAAATGAATCCAGTCCAGCAGAGAATAAATCTGTATCTATACCAAACTCGTTGTTGCCCAGTACACCAGATATGATTTTGTGAAGCTTCATCTGTATTTCACTGATAGGCATATTGATCTTATTTGATTCTACAGCAGATATATCCTCCATTTTTGCTCGCTGGTTTCTGATAACCTTATTGGTGCTTGTTTTGATAAATGGGTTTTTACGGACTATATGCTTCATAATCTTCTTATAAGAAGTAAGTCCACTGTTTACCTCGTTGACAATAAGCTCTATTTTATGTGCTATGTTTTCTATACGGTTCAGCTTTGCATAACCATCATTAGGATAAATCTCTGCTATAATCTGGTTTCCTTCACCATAAACCAGACACTCCTCAATCAGCTGATGATCTAACAGCATATTTTCAATCTGCTCTGGAGCAACATTTTCACCGTTAGCAAGAATAATCAGGTTTTTCTTACGGCCAGTAATATGTACAAAGTTTTCTTCGTCAGCATAACCGATATCACCTGTTCTTAACCAGCCGTCCTCTGTGATGATTTCAGCAGTCAACTCAGGAGCATTGATATATCCCATCATAACAGATGGACTTTTTATCTGAAGCTCGCCGTCTACAACTCTGGCTACACAACCATTTACAAGTCTGCCTGCTGTAAAAGCCTTATCAGGTCTGTCCATAACCGGGCCAGATATTGTTGGAGAACATTCTGTCATGCCATAGCCCTGTGCTATATACACACCGATAGCCTGATATTTATCAACCAGCTCAGATGGAAGATGAGCACCACCTGTGATTATCTGTCTGATGTTTTTTCCGAATACAAGCTCCTTACATTCTTCAAGAGTTTTTCTTGTTTGCTGGCTAAGCATTACAATTTTTGTGTAAAGTGCATTTGCAATCATTGGCACCATATTAAGGCTTGATGGCTGATACATTTGTAACGCTTTACCTAATTCGTCCATACCGTTAAAGAAGCATGTTGTAGAGCCAATGCTAAGTGCCAATAAAAAGTCAGCCTTCAGACCAAAAGCATGGTGGATAGGAAGAATACTTAGCTGTACAGCATCATCGTAATACTCGTTAAAAACAGTATCAATCAGATTAGAGTGTGACAGCATTACACCCTTTTCTTCACCTGTTGTACCAGATGTGAAAATGATTACTGCACAATCCTTTTCAGAGATTTCTGCCTGAACCTCTGAGCCTCTGTATTTTTCAATAATATCTTCGCAATCTCTGTTTTCATCGTCCTGAAAATGCAATATATTCTGAATATTCTTGCACTTATTGAAAACCTTTTTTCTGTCTAATGGAATTGATTTGTCGTGTATAATAATATCCACCTCTGCCTTGTTAAGGCAGTTATACAGGCTCTCAAGAGTTGTCTGTGGGTCAATAGGAACCGATACACCGTTACCACACATTATTCCAATCAGCATTTTTGTATACAGCTGATTGTTAGGGCTTAACATTGCAATTTTTACACGCTTGCCAAGCTTTTTATTTTGTCTTAGTGTCCATGCTGCTATTGCATCAGTGTCCTCTTTAAACTGCTTGAATGAAACACTTTTTATTTCTTCATTTTCAAGATATCTTAAATAATCTTTGTCATTATATTCACGAGCAGCTTCGCAAACTAAATCCTTTACTGTATGAATGTGTGTATTAACTAGCATGCTATATATTCTCCTTTTTTATTTTTTTAGAAATCATATAACCACCTTGATTATATAATAGCGTTTATTCTTTTATCAATGTACATATTATACAAGATATCTTGTGCGTAAAATCCATAATTTGCTCACTGGGAAAAACGAAAAAAAGTGCAGAAAGATAAGAAAGATAAGCCATTATTGATTAACATAGTGATATAATCACGCATGAAAAAGCAAAAGCTGTTATTTACTGTAATAAGATATTTATGTTTTTTGAAGCTGTTAAGATTTTTTCTGTAATAATTCTATACTGATTTCTGTACAAATACCAGATAACTTATAGTATCAATTTAATAAGAGCAATTTACTAAGTATTTCCTTTTGATTCCTGATAGGTTTACAGCTTGCCAGTGTTATCGTCATCGCTTTCAGCAAGTCTTGCCGTATACGCTGAAACACTGTTTGAACAGTCTTATGCTTGCACTTAATAAAAGCAGAAGACCTGCACACATAGGATATTATGATATATCCATAGTGTGCAGGTCTTTTCTTTGCTTAAATATATATAATTATAAATTTATTAAATAACAGGGCTGTTTTTTATTTTTGTTCTTATGAAAACAGACTGTTGTTTTTTGTATAGGCTGCTTTTACTGTTACGCCATATCTATTATCTGCTTCTGAATTAATATTGCGTCTAAAACAGTTAAATCACCTGATTTATTCATATCAGCGGCTTCTATCTGCTCACTGCTGAATGTAATGTTATTTACACAAGCTCTTAATACCAGAATAACATCTGCAATATCTGCCTTGCCGTCAAGGTTTACATCTCCTTGTACAAGATTGCTTTTTACAGTTACTGTACAGGTAGCTTTCAGATTATTGTCAAGAGTAAGTGTTATAACTGCTGTACCTGCTTTTTTAGCTGTAATTGTACCATTGCTGTCTACAACAGCAACAGCTGTATCAGAGCTGCTCCAGCTGCACAGTGCGTCTGCATTTACAGGAGTAAATGTTGGGATAAGGGTATATTTATCTCCTGTTGTCATTTCAAGAGATGATTTATTTAAAGAAACGGAAGTAGCATTTGATTTTACAGTTACATTATATGTATCTGTAAGAGCTGGGTTGTATTTATGCCTGATTGTAATTGTAGCTTTACCAGGCTTAAGAAGACTGAAATCTCCTAAAATCTGACCAGAGTATAAGCTCTTTTGTTCATATTTAAGTATAGATTCATCTGAAACTATAACCTCAAATTCAGTGTTTGTATAGGTTTCGTGTGGTGAAAACTTTACCATAGTTTTTAAAACATCACCAGCTATCAGGTTACTGCTTATATTGGCATAGTATGATGAACTCTGTGAGCTTGCTGTTCTCCACCATGCCTTCATAGTAGTTGGTACATCAAAGGTAGCAGTATCTCCACAATTTTTACATCTTACAGATGATACTCCGTTGTTTACGCTTACAACCTCATATTCATGATCTATATTTGATTTTACTACAACGATATATGTAGCTGTAAGAGCTGGGTTGTATTTATGCTTAATAGTAATTGTAGCTTTACCAGGCTTTAAAAGATTGAACTCTCCTAAAAGCTGACCTGAATATAAACTCTTTTGTTCATATTTAAGTATAGACTCATCCGAAACTATAATCTCAAATTCATTGTTTATATAAGTGTCAGCTGGTGTGAATGTTACCATGGTTTTTAAAACTTCACCAGCTATCAGGTCGCCTTTTATAGCAGAATAGTATGATGTACCAGTAGTGCTGGCTGTTTTCCACCATACATTCATACTGGTTGGTACATCAAAGGTAGTAGTATCTCCACAATTTTTACATCTTACAGTCGATACTCCGTTGTTTACACTTACAACCTCGTATTCATGGCCTATATTTGATTTTACTGCAACGGTATATGTAGCTGTAAGAGATGGGTTATATCTGTGTCGGACAGTAATTGTAGCCTTACCAGGCTTTAAAAGGCTGAACTCTCCTAAAAGCTGACCAGAGTATAAGCTCTTCTGCTCATATTTAAGTATAGACTCATCCGAAATTATAACCTCAAACTCAGTATTTATAGTTTCGTCATTAGGTGTAAACTTTATCATGGTTTTTAAGGTTTCACCTACAATCAGGTCATCGCTTATGCCAGAGTAGTAGTAGTCACTTGTATTGCTGGCTGTTTTCCACCATACATTCATAGTAGTTGGCACATTAAAGGTACGGGTGCCACCACAATGTGTACATTTTACATTTGATACTCCGTTGTTAAGGCTTACAACCTGATATTTGTGTCCTGTATCAGAAATTTTTGAGCTTGTCTGTGAGATTGAGCTCAGATTTATCTCGTAAAAGATAGTTTTTGTATCCTTCCATACATACCACACAAGCTTGTTATTTATAATAACAGGTACACAGTCTGATAGATTACCGTTCATAGAGTAAACAGAGCTTGTCTTGTTACCGTTTGCGTCAAGAGTTGTGTAGTAAACAACATTATTTCTTGACCACATAAGCATATACTTATCAGTTGCAATTTTTACAAGATGTGGGGTAGAGGTGGTTGCTTCGCCTTCGGCATAGCTTGTTATTTTGTTTATTTTTTCTGCGAGCCAGTTACAGAAGCAACAAATATATTTCTTGTTTTGTTATTAAAATAGTTTGCATTCTGCTCTACTGTATTACCTGCAATCAGGTATGATGTGCTTGAAATTTCAAAGCCACCAATAGATGCACCAGTGTAGTTCTCACCTGTTTCGCCTGGGAATGTCATAATATCGGTAGCTGTGCAGTTACTGCCGAAGTAACCAGCTGTTGCGTCAGCATTATGCTTAGTAAGAACAATAGAACGAGGATGAGCGTCACCGTGGTCTAATGTAACTATATTTTTACCCTGCAACTGTATAAACTGGTTAAACGAATGACTTATATAGCCCGTTGTTGAGTTTGAAACTGCTGTCTGGCATTTTATGATTTTCATTGTTGATGTGTTAAGGCTGATTATAACATTAGCCTGATGATTTTTTCCGTCTGCAGCTGTATACATTTCGTGTGATGTATGCATAATCATCACATTGCCAGTCATAACAAATCTTACAATACCTGCATTAAAAGGAATTGTTGTATTAGAGCCATAAACGCCAACAGAAGAAATTCTGTTCCAGTTTTTATCATATTTTGTAATGCGATAAACCTCTGTAGTGCTAAGCTCAGCTTTGTTTGTCTGTCCTGTTACCAGAAAGTAGTTAGAGGCTGACTCGCAGAAGCCGCCAAACAAAGGTAGCTCCTGTGGTAATACCCTGCTGCTTAAAAGGTTATACGATGTGTCGTAATATTCAACAAATACATCGGAGTTGTTTTTGTCAGTCTGAACTCGCATAAGCCTGCCATCGCTGCATTTGGTAAGGTATGATTTTATGGTGGATGTTGCGATGTCGTAATTCTGAGCCTCTGTGTTGTCACCGTTATATGGTGTACATACTCCGGCAGCAGAAGCACTTATTGGTACTGCCGTTATGATTATACACATAACAATGATAAATGATAGTAGTTTTCTCATTTTTTCTTGTCCCCTTTATTTAAAAAATTAAAAAGATTAACCACACAGGTTAACTTTATGATGAAATTGTAACATTTTGAACATTATTCGTCAACATAGCTTTTGAATTTAATTGGTATTAACTACAAAGATGTTGAAAATGCTACAGATAATAGCTACAGCTATCAGGTAAAAAGCAACAAAAGTAAAGAAATTTAATGTAAAAATCATAGGGTGAAGCAGTAATGATAAAACCACCACAGGCAAGTAAAATGTTGTCTATGGTGGTTTCTGTTTGAAATAATATAAACGCTTGACGATTTTGGTAAATTATACTATAATTCGTATTATGGTTGTTAAAAAATGTACAAAACAGAGTTTAATTTATAGTTTTTGATGAAAATAGGCACAAAAAACAGAGAAAAATCAACCTGTAAGCAAAAAATATATGTCATCTAGCTTAAGAAGTGTTTAGTTGAGCTTGTGGGCAGGTATCTTTTCTGTTTTTTTATTTCTGTTGCTGTTCAGAATCTGCAACTATGGTGTTGAGCCTGTGCTGTATACAATTTTAACCAGCAGAATCCGATATAAAATACAGAAAACTGATTGATTTGCTCTGATTAGAGAAAAAACCTTCTCTATTTTGCTGAATTTGTCATTTATTCCACTTGTTATTTCTTATATAATATAAATATAGCAGAAACGACAAATTCCCTTGTAGTAAGAAAGGAAGTGATATCTGTGAGCGTTAAAGAAAGACTTCTTACTATCCGACTGATAGAAAAGGTTAACGCAAACCCTACATATGCAAAATCGTTAGGTATTGTCATTAAAAAGGATACTGCTAAGTCAGATTGGCAGAGCTCTTCGGATTCTGCTGATAAGAAATTATAAAAAATAAAACATGAAACACAGAAAGGAGAATCCGTTATGGATCCTACAATGATTATTGGTATTGCAGTTGCCGTAGTCGTAATTATTTTAATACTTCTTCTTGGTTATGTAAAATCACCACCAGATACAGCATACATTATCTCTGGTTTTCGTAAATCCCGTATACTTATCGGTAGAGCCGGTATAAGAATTCCTATTCTTGAGCGATTGGATAAGCTTAGTCTGAAGATGTTCTCTGTAGATGTTAAAACTACAGACTATGTTCCTAACGCTGAGTACATCAATGTAAAGGTTGACGCAACCGTTAAGATTCGTATAGGTCAAAGCGAAGAAATGATGACACTTGCTTCAAAGTTCTTCCTGAACGAAGGCGAAGAAATGATTATACGCCGTGTACAGGATACTCTTGAAGGTAATATGCGTGAAATTGTTGGTCAGATGAAACTGGAAGAAATGGTTATTGACCGTAAGGCGTTCAGTGACCGTGTACAGGAAAATGCTGTTCCTGACCTGCAGAAGATGGGTCTTGAAATGATTTCATTCAATGTTCAGTCATTTGCTGACCAGAACAATGTAATCGAAGACCTTGGTATTGATAACATTGCTCAGATTAAGAAGGGTGCAGCT
>JAXJDU010000117.1:0-2615 GCA_036301785.1 Acutalibacteraceae bacterium
AAAGAATACCTTGCCGTCAACATCAGGAGAATCAGCCATTGTTCTGCCAAAAAAGCAATCTGCATAACGGTCAAAGCCCTCACATACTACCTCTATCTGTTTACCGATAAGGCTCTGGCAATACTCCTCCATTATCGTCATCTGCTGTTCCATAATTATTTCAGCTCTTCTCTGCTTTACCTCGTCATCAATCTGATTTTCAAACTCTGCTGCAGGAGTATCCTCCTCCTGAGAATAAGCAAAGCAACCAAGTCGCTGGAATTTCATCTCGTTTACAAATTCAGCAAGCTCTGTAAATTCCTCCTCGGTTTCGCCAGGGAAGCCACAGATAAATGTAGTACGAAGTACAATATCAGGAGCCTTTTCTCTTAGCTTGTTTATTACATTGACAATAGTTTCTTTATTTCCTCGTCTGTTCATTGATTTAAGCACTCTGTCGTTGCAGTGCTGTAAAGGAATATCGATATAGTTAAGCACCTTTTCCTGTGTTGCAATACAGTCAATAAGCTCGTCTGTAATTTCATCAGGATAGCAATACAGAAGTCTAATCCACTTCAAGTCCTCAATCTCGCAAAGCTGGTTAAGCAGCTTTGGCAGTGCAAGCTCGTTGTAAAGGTCTATACCATAGCGTGTTGTATCCTGTGCGATAAGAATAAGCTCCTTAACGCCACTGGCAACAAGCTGTTTTGCCTCGTCTACTAAAGACTCAATAGTACGGCTTCTGAATTTACCCCTTATCATAGGAATAGCACAGTAGGTACATCTGTTGTCACAGCCGTCACCAAGCTTTAAATAAGCATAGTGTGGTGGTGTGCTTTGCACTCTGCCACCCTCTAGTGGCAGCAAAAGCTTATCTGGATACAGCTCGGTCTGCTCACCCTCAAGGCACTTTTTTACAACCTCTGCAATATCCTCGTTAGCACCAATACCAAGCACAGCGTCAACCTCGTAAAGCTGATCCTTTACCATGTGCTGATATCTTTCTGCCAGACAACCTGTTACGATTATTCTTTTAATTTTACCCTCTGCCTTCAGCTTGCCAAGCTCAATAATCTCGTCTATGCTCTCTTGCTTTGCAGACTCAATAAAGCCACAGGTGTTTACAATAACAACATCAGACATAGCAGGGTCGGCTACTATTTTATAACCACTCTGTTTAAGAGTAAAAAGCATCATTTCGGCATCAACCTGATTTTTTGCACAACCAAGGCTGACAATACCAATTCTTTCATTCATAAATAAAACCTCTCAATTCGGGATTACAATTTTTTATTCACTATAAATTGTACACATATAAATAATTTTATCATAAAACACAGGGTTTGTCACTATGTATACATTTCTTAAAATGGTTTTTTAAGGGAATTTATCATACCTCAGATTCTTTTAAGTAAAAGCATAAAGCTTCTTTACGTCATCTGGTGCAGTAAACTGCTTGCCTTGTATGTAGAATATTGGTATAATATAATGTAATATCAATTTTTGTGAGGTGTGCCATTTGCTGAAGGAAAACGAAGAGCTACAACCACTTGGTAACGGTATAAATGTAATAGTTTCGGACGAACATCATTTTTTTACAGATACAATTTTGCTTGCAGATTTTGCAAAGCCTAAGGCTAAAGAAACTGCTGTTGATTTAGGCACGGGCTGTGGTACTATTCCACTTTTATGGTGTAAAGAAAACCCACCAAAGCATATTTACGCTGTAGAAATTCAGGAAAACGGTGCAGATATGGCACAGCGTTCTGTTGTACTTAATAAGCTTGAGGATAAAATAACCATTGTAAATAAAGACCTTAAGGAGCTTAAGGGCGTGTTGCCGTTTGGCAGCTTTGATGTTGTTGCGTGCAATCCACCATACAAGCCTATAGGCACAGGTGTAGTAAGCAGTGGACATTCACACTCTATTATCCGTCACGAGAGCAACTGTACAGTAGATGATGTTGTAAAAAGTGCAGTATCGCTTTTAAGATTCAACGGAAGATTCTGCCTTTGTCTGCGACCAGAGCGACTTACAGATGTTATGACTGCATTCCGTAATTATGGTGTAGAACCTAAACGATTAAGAATGGTACAGCAACGCAAGGATAAAGCCCCTAAGCTTTTTTTGATAGAGGGCAAACGAGGAGGTAAGCAGGGAGGCTTGGTAGTGTTGCCAACACTGCTTATAGAAAACGACAACGGAGAATTTTCTGATGAGATGATGAAAATATATGGTTCATTTAAGGAGTTGACATAATGGCAGGCATTTTATATGTAGTAGGCACACCAATAGGAAATTTAGGCGATATATCACCAAGAGCCTTATCAACGCTTGAAGAGGTTGATTTTATTGCAGCTGAGGACACACGAGTAACCCTGAAGCTGCTTAACCACTTTGAAATTAAAAAGCCTATGGTAAGCTATTTTGAGCATAACAAGCACGAGCGAGGAGAAATTATCTGCCAGAGAATTTTAAATGGCGAAAGCTGTGCGATTGTAACCGACGCAGGGATGCCATGTATATCAGACCCAGGTGAAATGCTTATTAAGCAGTGCATAGAATACGGAATAAAAACACAGGTTGTACCAGGGCCAAGTGCTGTAATATCTGCACTTGCAATTTCTGGCTTGCC
>JAXJDU010000118.1:0-12398 GCA_036301785.1 Acutalibacteraceae bacterium
ATGGATGTGAGCTTGAAGTAGTCTGCCATCAGGATTCAGACGATGAGTGGTTTGTCTGCGAAGAATGTACTGAATTTGACTAATCTTACTTTATAGCTTTAACTGGCTTTAAAAGTAAATTTTCTTATATTTGATTTCACGGACCTTTACAAAAGGGCTGACTTACGAATGGTATAATCTGTAAGTCAGCCCTTTTAAATGCATTTTACCACCTTTGAAATGCAACTTACCAATAATCAGTTGAATTGTTTTTGCTGATATGATAAATTAAAATCACAGAAAGGGTGACCGAAAAATGAAGCTAAACATTTTTAAGTGTTCAGAAGCCACCGAGGCTGAAATAACACTTAAATACTCTGAAGAAACACCTCAGATAGAAAATCTTATTGATACCCTACGAATATTTTGCAGGTCGATTCAGGCAGACAAGGACGGTAGCAGTCACAATATAATGCTTGACGAGGTTTTTTATATAGAGAGCGTAGATGAAAAATGCTACATATATACTAAAGCTGATGTATATGAATGTAAATATAAGCTTTATACACTTGAAGAAATGCTTGAGGATACTTCATTTATACGAATAAGCAAAAGCTGTATTCTTAATATAGCAAAGCTTAAAAGTGTACGCCCTTTTATTAACGGAAAATTTGAGGCTACAATGCAGAATGACGAAAAAATTATAATCAATCGCCATTATGTTTCAGCCTTCAAGAAAAAGTTTGGTGTTTAAGGAGGGATGAATTATGCTTAAAAATATAAAGAAGTTTTTTATTCTTGATTGTATTGTGTTCACCATTCTTTCATTTGTTTTGAATATGTTTTTTATTATTACAGGTAATATGCAGGAAATGAACAGAGCTGGTTACGTTACAACCACTCTGCAATATCTTTCAGTCACAACAGTAATATGCATATTGTTTTTTATTTTTCAAAAAATCATTTCTAAAGATGAAATGTACAGCTATATTACAGCATTGCTGATTGTAATAGCAAGCGTTTTCGGCTTAGGTGGTGGTGTATATAAGTGGTTCCCGATTTTATCGTGGTGGTCGCTGGTAGCATTGGCAGTTATATTTATAGTTTATTTTTCAGTTTATTTTTTAATGTTCACAAAAAATATAGACGCAACTAATCAGATAAACAAACAGCTTAAAGAAATGCAGGAGGCAGAAAATGAGTAAAATTGTAGAGGTTAAATCGCTTGTAAAGTCATACAAGGATGTAAAGGCAGTTAAGGGTATTGATTTTTATGTAGAGGAAGGCAAGCTGTTTGCTTTTCTTGGCCCTAATGGTGCAGGTAAAAGTACAACAATAGATATGATATGCACCTACTTAAAGCCAGACAGTGGTGAAATTATTGTTGATGGCTGTACTGTTGGCAAAAATGATGACGAAATACGCAGAAAAATAGGTATTGTATTTCAGGACAGTGTCCTTGACCCTATTTTAACAGTAAGAGAAAATATAACATTGCGTGGCAGCTTTTATGGCCTGAAGGGTAAAAAGCTTACTAAGGCAGTTGAGGACGCTTGCGAGGTTGTAAGTATAACAGAATTTATGGACAGACCATACGGAAAGCTTTCGGGTGGTCAACGCAGACGAGCTGACATTGCAAGAGCACTTGTAAACACACCTAAGATTTTATTCCTTGATGAGCCAACAACTGGTCTTGACCCACAGACAAGACAGAATGTGTGGGAAACAATAGCAAAGCTACAACGAGAAAACAACATGACTGTTTTTCTTACAACTCATTACATGGAGGAGGCTGCCGAGGCTGACTATGTAATTGTTATAGACAACGGTACACTTGCAGCCAAGGGTACACCGGCACAGCTGAAAGAGAAATACGCTAAAAACACACTGCGTATAGTACCACACAACAGCAAAAAGCTGACAGATTACTTTAACGCAAATAAAATCGATTTCACAGCTACAGCAGATGTATTTATTGTTACAATAGCAAACACAACAGACGCACTGAAAATTGTTGACAATGTGCGTGATAATATTGAAAGCTTAGAAATTGTTAAGGGTACAATGGACGATGCATTTATTGGAATTACAGGAAAGGAAATAAGAGCATGAGTGGTTTGATTTCAAGAAATTTAAAGATATTTTTCAGAGATAAGGGAGCAGTTATATTCTCTCTTTTAGGTGTACTTATAGTTGCTGGTCTTAATATACTTTTCTTAGGCGACGCCTACACCGATTCGCTGTCTGACTTTGAGGGTGCTAAAAATATTGTAAGCAGCTGGGTTATGTCTGGCTTGCTTGCTATAACATCTGTTACAACTACAATGGGTGCATTCGGCACCATGGTACAGGATAAGGAAAGAAAAATCTTCAAGGATTTTTACTGTGCCCCTATTTCAAGAAGCAGTATTACATTAAGCTATATTATAAGCTCTGCTATTGTTGGACTTATTATGACAGGTATTGTGCTTGTAATTGCTGTTGCCTACCTTACTGTAAACGAAGCTATTACATTATCTGCTACAATGCTTATCAAGCTTATAGCAATGGGTGTTTTAACATCTCTTTCAAACACAGCAATGGTTTTATTCCTTGTATCACTTGTAAACAGCTCAAAGGCTAACGGTGCATTAAGTGGTGTTATTTCTGCCTTAATCGGCTTTGTAACAGGTATTTATCTGCCTATCGGTAATCTTCCTGAGGGTGTGCAGTATGTAGTAAAGTGCTTCCCTACATCTCATAGTGCTGTGCTTTTCAGACAGATACTTATGGGTGACATGAAGGACAGCGTTGCAAAATTTCCACCAGAGGCTCAGGCTGAGGCTCTTAACGGTGTAAAAGAGGCTATGGGTGTAGTTTTTAAATTCGGAGAAACAGAATGTACACCTTTTGCAAGCGTTATGGTACTTGTTGGCACATTGGTAGTATTCTCAGCACTTTCTGTTATTGTACTGAGCAAAAAGAAAAATGGTTGATTTTTAGCTTATGAAAAAAATACTGGATTCAAACATGATAAAGGTCATTGCGATTATCGCAATGACCTTAGACCATATTACATGGATGCTTTTCCCAGGTTATCCATGTGATATTCTTCCTGTTACACTACATATCATCGGCAGAATAACCTGCCCTGTTATGTGCTATTTTATCGCAGAGGGCTACCACTATACAAAGAACATAAAGAAATATACAAAGCGTTTATTTATATTTGCTCTTATATCTCATTTTGCGTATATATTTGCTTCTATGGATTTTACAGATTGGAAATCATTTATCCCGTTTTATTACGGAAGCCTTCTGAATCAGACAAGCGTTATGTGGTCGCTTGCATGGGGACTGGTTATGCTGAGAGTAGTTAACAGTAACCGTATAAAGAAAAGCTGGGTAAAAATATTCCTTGTAATACTCATCTGCCTTGTCAGCTTCCCTAGCGACTGGAGCTGTATTGCAAGCCTGTGTATTCTTGCCTTTGGTACAAACAGAGGCAACCTGAAGGCTCAGATGCTGTGGATGATTTTTTATGTAGCAATATATTCCACTGTTTACTTCTTTGCTATTGATAAAATATACGGTTTAATTCAGATGGCTGTTATTCTTGCTATACCTGTTATTATGCTGTATAACGGACAAAGAGGCAAAAATAAAAAAGTAAACAGTATAATGAAGTGGCTGTTTTACATATATTATCCCCTACATCTTTTTATTATCGGATTAATTCAATTTATGTGGAAACACTGAATACAGCTTTTATATTACAATGAAAAAGTGCAGTCAGGCGTGTATAGCTTGACTGCACTTTTATTTTATATATTCAGCTTTTCAGTATTTTACTGCTTTCTGTCAGCATGGCAGGCATCCTTCATGGCACAGCCTGAACAGCCACAGCCACATGAGTGCTTGCCGTCTTTCTTGTTTTTTATCATTCTTATAATTATCAGTGCAACAATTACAGCTAAAACCAATGAAATAATTATTGTACCCGAATTTTCAACAAGCCAATCAAACACTTTTTTATCCTCCCATTAATTTATATTTTCTTTGTAAGCCTTGTAGCCTCTTTATATGGTCTGAACATCATAAACAGCATAAACGCTATCAAAACAAACGCTATTACAGCACCCACTACACTGAATACAGATGTAACACCAACTGTAAACAATGTACCAAGCTGGTAGATTATAAATGATACTACATAAGCAAAGGCAGTCTGATAGCCTACTGCAAACAATGTCCATTTTGTGCTGTTCATTTCTCTTTTAATAGCACCAATCGCAGCAAAGCAAGGAGCACACAGCAGATTGAACACAAGGAATGAATACGCTGCTACTGGTGTAAATGCTGCACGCATATTTTCCCATACCTGCCAGCCATTTTCAGCAACCTCATCAAAGCCACCAAACAGCACACCAAAGGTAGAAACTACATTTTCCTTTGCAATAAGTCCTGTAATTGTTGCTACTGCACTTTGCCAGTTACCCCAGCCAAGTGGAATAAATATCCATGAAATTGCACTGCCGATAACAGCAAGTATAGAATTATTAAGGTCGTTAACCATACCAAACGAGCCATTCTCTACACCGAATGCCTGTAAGAACCATAATAAAATTGAAGATAACAAAATAATTGTACCAGCCTTTTTAATAAACGACCAGCCTCTCTCCCATGTTATTTTCAGCAGATTTGGAAGTGTAGGCATATGATAAGCAGGCAGCTCCATTACAAACGGTGCAGGCTCACCTGCAAATATCTTTGTTTTCTTCAGGATAAGACCAGAAACGATAATTGCACCAACACCCATAAAGTAAGCACTTGCTGCAACCCACCATGCACCACCAAATAATGCACCGGCAATAAGGGCTACAATAGGCATTTTTGCACCACAAGGCATAAATGTAGTTGTTATAATAGTCATTCTACGGTCACGCTCGTTTTCGATTGTTCGTGACGCCATTACACCAGGAACACCACAGCCAACACCAACAAGCATTGGTATAAATGATTTACCTGACAGACCAAATTTACAGAAAACTCTGTCCATTACAAATGCAATTCTTGACATATAGCCACATGACTCTAAAAATGCAAGCATTAAAAACAGCACCAGCATTTGTGGCACAAAGCCAAGCACTGCACCTACACCACCAACAATACCATTCATAATCAAGCCATAAAGCCAGTCTGCACAGTTCATATTTTTAAGCAGTGTATCAACATATGTCGGAATACCCTTAATCCACACGCCAAAGTCAGATGGCTGTGGCTCGGCTGTATTTGCAGCTGTTACAAACGCAGATGAATCAACAAAAAGCTTTTCTTCAACTACACCGTTGTCATCTCTTACCTCAAGCACACCTGTAACATTATTAGCCTTTGCTTGCTCTGCAAAGGAATTTATAACAGTCTGGTCTGGCTTTTCTGACTCAATAGTCTGGCTTACAGCTGTAGTATCAAGCTTAGCAAGCTCGGCAGCCTCAAGATACACACCGATTTTCTCTGATTCAAGCTCGTATTCAGCAGTAGCATTATCAAAATTTTCTCTGCCTATACCAAGCAAATACCAGCCGTCACCAAATAATCCGTCATTAGCCCAATCTGTAGCGATTGTACCAACTGTAGAAACAGATATGTAATAAACCAGAAACATTATAACTGCAAAAATCGGCAAAGCTGCAATTCGGTTTGTAACTATTCTGTCGATTTTGTCAGATGTTGTAAGCTTACCCTCGTTTTTCTTTTTATAGCATTCCTTTATTACTGAAGTAATGTACACATATCGTGCATTTATAATAATACTTTCGGCATCGTCATCACACTCTGCTTCGGCTGCCTTAATATCATTTTCGATATGCTCTATAAGAGCTTTATCAAGCTTTAATCTTTCAAGCACTCTTTCGTCACGCTCAAAAAGCTTTACTGCATACCATCGCTGTTGCTCCTCTGGCATATCGTGCAGGCAACGCTCCTCTATATGGGCAAGTGCGTGCTCTACAACACCGTCAAAGGTATGCATAGGTATTTTATGCTTGCTTTTTGCAGCTTCAATTGCAAGCTCGGCAGCCTCGTTAATACCTGTAAGCTTAAGTGCAGAGATTTCTACTACCTTACAGCCCATTTTTTTGGACAGCTTTTCTATGTTGATTTCGTCGCCATTCTTTTTAACTATATCCATCATATTAATGGCAACAACCACCGGAATACCAATCTCTGTAAGCTGTGTTGTCAGATATAGATTTCTCTCCAGGTTTGTACCGTCTACAACATTTAAAATTGCATCTGGCTTTTCATCTATCAGGTAATTTCTTGCCACAACCTCCTCAAGAGTATACGGAGACAGCGAGTAAATACCAGGCAAATCTGTAAGTATAACATCATCATGATTTTTTATTTTGCCTTCTTTTTTCTCAACCGTTACTCCAGGCCAGTTACCTACATACTGGTTAGAGCCTGTAAGAGCATTAAACAGTGTTGTTTTACCACAGTTTGGGTTACCTGCTAATGCAATTTTTATTCCCATATCTTAATCCTCTCTTTCTGAATTAGTCTTAGCTAACTCTCTGTCATAAAAATCGGGGATTACTCCCCTGTAAAGCATTTTTATTAAACTATGTTTATTTTTTCAGGCTTATTCTACCTCTACCATTTCGGCATCTGCCTTACGCAGTGAAAGCTCGTAGCCTCTTAAAGTAATCTCTATAGGGTCACCTAGTGGTGCTACCTTACGCACATAAACCTCTACACCCTTTGTTAAGCCCATATCCATAATTCTTCGTCTTAAAGCACCTTCGCCGTGCAGCTTAACAACCTTTGCAGACTGACCTATTTTTACTTGCTTTAATGTTTTCATACGCTTATCCTCCTTATTCAAAACTACTGAATTTTAATAAGCTTTGTGATTTCTGTTCTATATGAGATTAGTATAAACTAACCACATTCTCAAAATAACAGTTAGCATTAGCTAACCCACTAATATAATACTCTATTCATCACATTTTGTCAATATATTCCATTAATTTTTATTTTTCAAAATACCAGACATTTACAGATTACTTTATGTTATATGTATATATTTTTACAGTATGCTATATTACATTTAAGCCTTGCAAACAGTGGTATATAAGGGTAAAATAAACTTAAATAAATATTAATTGAACGAGGTAAAAAAATATGCACAGCTTTTTTGCAATGATGTCCAGAATAAAATATATTAACCGTTGGGGGCTTATGAACAATACCCGTAACGAAACACTAAGTGAACATTCGCTTGAGGTTGCAATAATAGCACACGCACTTGGCGTTATAAATAATAAACGACTTGGTGGAAATATATCTGCTGAGCGTCTGGCTGTACTTGCTATTTTCCATGACGCAAGCGAAATAATCACAGGCGACCTGCCAACGCCTGTAAAATATAACAACGACAAAATCAAAAACGCCTATAAAGAAATTGAAGAACAGGCACAGCAAAGGCTTTTGCAAATGCTTCCGGCTGATATTGCAACAGAATATCAGCCAATACTCTGCCCTGACGATAACGAAGCAGAGCTATGGCAATATATAAAGGCTGCTGATAAAATTTCTGCACTTATTAAATGCACCGAGGAGCTTATTATGGGCAACCGTGAATTTGCAAAAGCTCAGCAGACTACTCTGAAAGCAATAAACGAAATAGAGCTGCCAGAGGTAAAAATCTTTATGGAAGAGCTATTCCCTGCTTATGAGCTTACACTTGATGAACAGGAATAATAATACTGTCACAAAACAAAAGCACCATATCAACCTGTATTAAGTGTTGATATGGTGTTTATTTTTATGTATTAAATTTTATTCAGAAAACTTCTTGTGTGCCATGTAGTAAATAAGACCTACAAAAATCATGCCACCAATCATATTGCCTATTGTAACAAACAGGAATGATTCTATACCATTAAAATGTGTTAAGGCTGTGCATTGCTCGGCTGTTATACCGTAAAGCTCATTTGCCTTTTGAACATAGTCTGAATTTGTAGCAGCCATCATTCCTGCTGGTATATAAAACATATTAGCAACGCAGTGCTCGAAGCCACATATTACAAATGCCCATATTGGGAAGAATATAGCAAGAATTTTGCCGGTTACATCCTTAGAGGCAGCAGCCATAATAATAGCAAGACAAACCAGAATATTGCAAAGTATACCACTTACTACAGCTGTTGATGGGTCTATGGTTGTTTTTGCTATTGCAACCTTTATTGTGTATGCACCCAAGCCACCACCTGAATAATTGAACTGACCCGAGAAAAATACAAGCACATCAATAATCAACGCACCTATAAGGTTAGAAAAATATACAACCACAAGATTTTTTATCATCTGTATTGCTTTAAGCCTTTTATCAATCACAGCAGTAAACATAAGGCAATTGCCAGTAAACAGCTCACTGCCAGTAAATACAACCAGCATAAGCCCCACCGGGAATATTGCACCGGCTAAGGTTCGGGCAAGGCCTACATCTGCAATACCGTGTACAGCCACATTACTTGCCACACCACCAAGTGCTATAAACGCACCAGCCATAATACCCAGTAAAATCATTTTTATCAACGGTAAATTACCCTTATTAACACCAGATTTTATGGTGCTTTCTGCTATATCTGAAGGTGTATTGACGCCACCCATAAAAATCCCCCTCTGTAGTAGAGTATAAAAACACATAATCTGTAGCAACAGCCATGATTACATTTAAGTTTATCACATTAACTCTGATTGTGTCAATACAACTTGTTGAAGTATGTTTATATTGATTATATAAAAATTTCGACCTCTAAATTGTATTGATTTTACAACAAATAATTGCACAAATTTTTTGAATTATAATTGACAATTTCTGTATATAATGTTAAAATATTACTCAATATTATGCAAGGAGTGATATATATGAGATTACTTGGAAAATCAATTGTTGTAACAGGTGCATCTTCTGGTATGGGGCGTGCAATTGTTACTCTTTTTGTAAATGAAGGTGCAAATGTAGTTGCTGTTGCAAGAAGAAAAGAGCGTCTTGACGAGCTTGCAGAATCACTAGCTGACGCAAAGGGCAAAATTGTTGTATATCAGGGTGATGTAAGTAAGCTTGAAGATAACGAAAAAATGCTTGAGCTTGCAGTAAACGAATTTGGTAAGCTTGATGTTTTAGTAAACAATGCTGGTATTATGGACGATATGAGCCCTATTGGCTCTGCTACTGACGAAATGTACGAGAAAGTAATGAAGGTTAATTTATACGGTCCAATGTGTGCAATGCGTAAGGCTGTAGAAATTTTCACAGCACAGAACAATGGCGGAAATATTATTAATGTAGTTTCTGAAGGTGCTTACCACACTTGTGCCGGTGTAATTTACTGTGCATCAAAAGCTGCTCTTACATCTATGACTAAGAACACAGCATTTATGTATATGCCTCAGGGTATTCGCTGTAACGCTATTGCACCGGGTGGTATCTCTACAGAAATAGCTACTTCTATGGGACACCCTAATATGGAGGGCTACGGCAGAGTTAAAAATGTTATTGCTTGTTCTCCAGCACCAGGCTCACCTGAACAAATTGCCGAGGCTGCTTGTTTCTTAGCCAGTGATGCTTCAAGCTATGTAAGTGGTGATGTTCTTATGGTTGACGGTGGATGGTGCTCAATGTAAAGCATATTTTTTCATGCCACGCTTTATATAACAAGCTTTAAATCAGATATATTTACACTAATTAAAATTTATGTCTATACAAATAAGCACAGCTTATTCAGAGAAAATTCCGAATAAGCTGTGCTTTTATTATTTATTATAGCTTTATTACCTTATCAAAAATCATTGTGTGCTTTTCGTCAAAGGCTATATCCATATGATAATGCCCCCAGAACCATTTTTTATAGGTCAGATTTTCTTTTATCTCGTCCAGAAAATCTGTAAGCACATCAGATTTCATAGTCACATCAAAATAGCGTTGCCACGATGTTGAAGTGCAGTGAGTTATCACATAATCAACCTGCCAGTTTACTTTATCAAGGTTTTGCTTTGCAAGCTCCAGCTCTGCCTCGGTTGGCAATTCCTCTTTCCACCAGCTTATGCCCTCTGTTCTACGCTCTTTATCATGTGAGCTTGCACCACCAAATGTAAAAACACTTTTACCGTCAATATTATAAACCTGTCCTCGCATTAAGTGATATATTTTATCACTTACCTTATGAGCCATACCACCATAAAAGTCTACAACCTCAAGACTGTTCAGCATATCAAAATTTTCGTGGTTGCCATCAATGAACAGGGTAGTAAAATTCTTTTCTTCAAACCATTTTATCCAGTAATGTTCCTCGCTGCTGTTATCCCACACACCACCAAAGTCACCACAGATTATAACAAAATCATCACCTGTAAGCTCCTTTTGCTCCGGAAATTTCTTTGTGTTCAGCTTACTGATATCAATCGGAATATGTGTATCTCCTGTTACATATATCATAATTTAACCCCCAATCACATTTAATAAAAACACCATACCGTCACAGAATATGAGCAACTGCCCCTAAGCTGTGACGGCTTTAATTAACAAGAATTATTATTCTACCTCAACAATACCATCTGCTTTTACGGTTATAGTCATGCCGTCCTTCACATAGCTTAAAAACTCATCACCTAATGAGTCTACAACAGGCATTGTAACACCGTCAACCCATACATCGGCAAGCACTGCACCAGCTGCAGCAAGAGAATCTATATGATTTGCAAACAGCATACATGCTGGATTTTTCTGCATTGCACAGGCACAATAAAGCACAAGTCCACCTGTTGTTGAGCCTATAGTCTGTGGCAGGCAAAGTGCCTTGCCGATAAGTGGCTTGCCGTGAAGCTCGTTGTTATTCTGGTCACCACATTTTACATCTTTATCACCAAACTGTAAAGCCATTTGAAATGAAGCAAGCGTGTTAAAGCCTTGCTTTGTTACAACAGCCTCTGCAGTTACCTCACCCGGTGTAATTACTCTTCCCTTAAACTGTTTCATATCACTTACCTCCATTTGTGATTATACTCAAAATTTCAGCGTCGGTATAATATCTTGCACTTGTATATGTACGCAGTTTATTTGACGAAGTAATAACCGGCATTTTTTTACAAAGTGGGTTATTCATATACATAAGTGGACAAATATAAGAGGTTATAACGCCTGTTGCTTTAAGACGTGGTGCATATTCTGTTTTTGCAAATACTTCAAGCACCTTTGGTGCAGCTGTAAAAACAGTAGGAATAGTAACCTTAGTATTGTTGCTTTTCTTCAGCTCTGCTTCTATTTTATCTGTCCAATCCTTTAACTGCTCCAGTGACAGATGTGGACAGCCAACAAAGCAAAGCTTTGGCTTTGCGTCTGGGTTTTTCCAGATTACAGGATATTCATTTTTTACTCTTTCAAGCTCTTTGTCATCAATAATATACTCCTTTGCTCCGTCAGCTATCAGATCTTTGCCAAGCTCTACAGCCTCTGGAGTAAGGTTTTCGATATGATACAGACCTACAGCACCATTTGAGGCTGTAGCTGCACCAAAATCCTTAAGGTAGGCACAGGCAGAGTCTGTTAATGTGTTACCTAGCCATTTATCAAGGCCGACAACATACGGTACATCCTCCATTACCTTCATGCCTATAGCCGAGCCTAACAGCTGTGCCTCTGGCTTTTTAGTTGTTTGCACCTTTACAAACCATGTGGCTTTTCTGCCCTCATCGGTTAAAAGTCCGAAATAAGGCACATAGCCAACTATTGAGCCCATAATATCGATAATACCAGAATTACGGTTGCACCTTGCACCAAGCACAGAGTTTGCATATACAACTGCACTTGATTCTGCCCACGAAAGCACATCTCCCTTTTTTGGCTTGTTGCCAACCTCATCTAAATAGCAGGTACAGCTGAAGGCATCTTTATTCATTAAGCCAAGCTTATCAAGCTGTTTTTCATAGAAATCCTGCTTTGTATACATAAATTTATTGAATACTAAATTCTGCAAAAAATTAGCAGGTACATTTTTATCGATTGGTCGTGGGTCGACCGAGAATTTCTGCTCTGATGTAACCCCTGCGTCAAGCAGCTGCTGCATAAGGTCATACACAGGTGCCATAACCTTAAGACCAAATGAGGTTACAAGATGATTATATTTTGATGTAACAGGCACAAGCTTTTCAGCCTCAAAGGCATCACCATACATTACCAAAGTTTTCATAACCTTAGCAAGGGTTTCACCTTTTTCACCGTCAAGTATAGCCTGTTGTTCTTTTGTTAACAGCATATATTTATTCTCCTTATTAAGAAGTTATTTAATTATATAAATTGTAGTTTGTGTGACTAACAACAAACTGCGATAGAGAAAAACGCAAAGTTTAGGTCCACCCTTTTTAAAGGGTGGTGG
>JAXJDU010000119.1:0-4500 GCA_036301785.1 Acutalibacteraceae bacterium
AGTAATAATTGATAGATTAAATAAGTTTACAGATTCAAGTCAGCAGGGTGAGTTGCAGGTGCAATAATTACGGTTGCTGTGTGTAATACTATTTCTGTTAATGCAAATTGACAGAAAAAACAAAGCGTGAAGCAAATCAGCAAAATATCACTAAAAACATATTGAAGTTTTCTCATAAGTTTGATTATTTATTGATTTATTAATAGATCATGTGATATAATCTGAGTAACGAAAAAAACTTCAGTAAAAATTTAATTCAGAGAGGTGTGATTGAGATGAAAAGCTATATATACTTTATCAGCAAAAAACATTTCAAAATATTAAGGAGCGATTTATATGAACAGAATAATAAAATGTGCAACACCTCAATACCTGAATGAAGCTTTAGATTTAGTAGAAAGAGTCTTCACAGACTCAGAAGGCGAAGAATCAGCAAAGGTAGTACGCTTGCTGGTTGAAGAAATAAGAAGCAAAAGATTCTATGTGCCAGAGCTGGAATTAGTTATGGTTGATGAGAACGATTCTGTAATTGGCTATGCAATGTTTTCAGGCTTCCATTTAGAGGGAAAATACGAAAATCAATTATTGTTGCTTTCTCCCGTTGCTGTAGAAACAAAGCTGCAAAGACAGCATATTTCAAAGGAGATTATAGAAGAAGGCTTTGCAAGAGCAACAAAAATGGGGTATGAAGCAGTAATTGTAGAGGGTAATCCTCAGAATTATAACCCAAGAGGCTTTAAAACCTCTTGTAATTATGGAATAGTTGCTGGTCCTGAAATGCAAATACCATCTGCAGAGTGCCTGATGGTTAAAGAGCTGGTTAGTGGTGCTCTGAAAAAAATCAAGGGTACTGTTGATTATTCAGATTACAAGTATTTAACCTGAACACATATATTTTTAAACTCAGATAATATTATACAGAATGAAATGCTCTATATCAGTTTATGTGCTGATATAGAGCATTTTTATCTGATACTTTGTCTGCTCATTCAAGCAGACAAACTTTCGGCAAGCTTCCAATTCACTTTTATTTTTTTAAGGCTGATATTCAGTACGAAATATTTATAAATTTTTATATTCTTAACATATGTCAATGAATTAATATTGGTTTGTGATATAATCAGGTCAGTAAGAATATTAACAGAAAAACCAAGCGTGAAGCAGTAAAAAGGAGATAGAAGTATGTTTACATTAAATAACAAAAGCTTACCATCCTGTGCAATTGGTACATGGGCATGGGGGGCAGGTATGAATGGTTCAAAAATGGTATTCGGCAAAAGCTACAGCGAAGAACAGCTTACCGAAACCTTTAACACAGCATATGATAAGGGTTTTATTTTATGGGATACAGCTGAGGTTTATGGTATGGGTAACTCAGAAAAAATTCTTGGCAGATGTATCGTGGATAAAGAAAATACTATATTATCAACCAAATATCTTCCTGACAAAAAGTATAAGAAGGGTAAGCTTGAGCAGGCTTTGAATAACAGTCTGAGCAGATTAGGCGTAAACAGCGTTGATTTATACTGGCTGCACCAGCCATTTTGTCTGGAAGAAAATATAGCCGAAGCAGTAAAGCTGCTTAAAAACGGCAAAATAAAAAGCCTTGGACTTTCAAACTGCACTCCTGCACAGGCAAAAACTGCCGATGAGCTTCTGAAAAAGCACGGTTTTTCATTATCAGCTGTACAAAATCATTACAGCCTTCTGGCGATGTCAGCTGAGCAAAACGAGCTTGTCAGCTGGTGCAATAAAAATAATGTTCTGTACTTTGGTTATATGATTCTTGAGCAGGGTGCGTTGTCGGGCAGCTATAGCTCAAAGAAAATGTTCCCTCTATTCTCTGTAAGAAGAATGAGCTTTGGCAAGAGTGAATTTATAAAAATAGAACCACTTCTTGATTATCAGAAAATGCTTGCTGAAAAGTATTCTGTAAAGCTAGCTCAGATTCCGATTGCATGGGCAATCAGTAAAGGAATAATATCTATAATCGGTCTTACAAAACCAGAATACGCCTGTGCCTTGGCTGAGGGTGTTAAAATTCAGCTTGACAGTAATGAAATCAATCAGCTTGAAAAGCTTGCTAAGCAATCAGGTGTTGTATGCAAAGGTGCATGGGAAAGAAACAGATAATAAATTCTGTATTCAGCTTTTTAAAGCTAACCAACATTTTATTTAAAATCAACTTGAGTCATACAAAAACAGCAAGGGAATAAAGCCTATTGCTGTTTTTGTATAGATATTTTGATTAGTTGCTGTATATTGTTAAGCAACTGATGATATTACAGTGTTATAATAATCAGTTGCAAATTCATGATTAAAGCATTATTGCGTTTTCGTCTGAATATAAATACTACAAAGCTATATATAATTGCAGTGTGGAGGTATTTATATGTATAATGAAAACGGAAAAAGAAAAGCATTCAAGGCTTTGTTAGCTGGTACACTGTCAGGGCTGCTGCTTTGTAGCCTGCTGATATTTCTGCTGTCGTTTATATTGGTAAAAATACAGAAGATACCTTACGATGCAATATATATATTATTGCAGGTTATAGGTGCGTTTTCTGCTTTTACAGGGGCTTATATAACTGTAAGAATTTATAAGGCATATGGTATGATGCTGGGGCTTATTACAGGCTTTGCGTTGTTTTTTATTGTGTTTGTGGTTGGTGTGGCAACCTGTGTAGAAACTCCGTCGGTGCTTACAGTAACAAAGCTGGTTGCAATGCTCTGTGCTGGTGCTATGGGTGGTATTATATCTGTTAACAAAAAGAAATCTATAAGAAAATATAAATAATTTATTATAATTGTTTATTATGGATAACAAATGTTAAAGAAGTTTGTAATATATACTATTGTAAACAGATGCCGAAAAATATATAATTATTTGTATAATTTTAAAAGGCATAGAAAGGTATGTTATGAAAAAACTAAAAGGGATTATTTCAGCTTCGTTGCTTGCTGTTGTGGCTGCTACAGCTTTTGTAATGCCACAAAGCGTAGGAGCTGCAGAATTTAACGAAGAAACAATCAACGCAACAGAAACCGTAACAAGTATGTCATCAACTAAATTGACAACCGATAGTTCTTATTATGGTAATAACCGTACTGTTGCAACTGAGCTTCCTACAGAAGCTGAAACAGAAGAGCTGACTCAGCTGCTTACTGATACTCCACCGCAGCCACCAACCGAAAATCCGACAGAAGCTCCAACAGAGCTTTCTGCTGTCAATGGACTTACATATAGTAATGTAACAACAAATTCAATTACCCTTAACTGGGAAAAGAATGAAAATGCTACTGGCTATATCATTTACCGAATGGACAGAAATACAAACGGTAAATATGTAAGACGCACCATGATAAAGGATAATCAGACTACATCATATAAAGAAACAGACCTTACACCAGCACGAAGCTATTACTATCAGGTAAAAGCATATCTGTATCAAAACGGAACATTTTATTACAGTGACACTGTTATAATCAAGCTTGCAACTATGCCAGATACTGTGCAGGGGTTAGGTGTAACAGCAAATGCAGAAAATAAAATCAGCATAAAATGGAATAAGGTAGACGGTGCTGACGGTTATATAGTTTATAGAATGGACTATAAAACAAATAACCAGTATAAGCAGATAGCAGCTGTAAACAATACTGTAACAAGAATATCCAACACAAATCTTGAATCTGGCAGAGCCTATTATTACAGGGTATGTGCTTATAAGGATGTTCCGGGAATAAGATTTACAGGTGATTATCAGACTCTTAAAACAGCCACACTGCCTGCTGCAATAACAAACCTCAGGGTGCTTGAGCAGTCATCTTCTCAGATTACAATAAACTGGGATAAGGTTGTTGGTGCAAATGGTTATATTATTTACAGAATGGATAGCTCTACCAACGGGCAATACAAAAACCTTGCTACAGTAGAAGGTAATGCAAATGTAAAGTACACCGACAAAAATCTGCTTGCAGGCAGAGCGTATTACTACCGTGTAAGACCATATAAAAATGTTGCCGGTAAAAACTACTATGGCAGCTTTACATTAGTTAAAACAGGCACAAAAACAGCTGTACCAAGCTACAATCTTAAATCCAATAATAAAAACATTACAGCAAGCTGGACAAAGGTTAGTGGAGCAGAGGGCTACACCTTCTATCTGTCAGAGAGTAAAAACGGCACATATCGCTCACAAGGAAGCACAACCACAGCAAGCTTTACAACAAAGGCACTTACACCTGGTAAAACCTATTATGTAAGAGTAGCAGCCTTTAACCTTATAGACAATAAGCGTATTTATAGCAACTACAGAACCAAAACTATAGTCTGCAAAAATCTGTCTGAGAAATATAATAATTTAGGTAATACCTTTGTAGAGGTAAGCATTGCAGACCAGTATATGTGGTTTTATAAAAACGGTGAGTGTTTAGTTTCTACACCTGTTGTTACCGGTATGAAAAACAGCCATGATACCCCTAAGGGAGTATTCCGTGTAC
>JAXJDU010000120.1:0-2454 GCA_036301785.1 Acutalibacteraceae bacterium
CTGTATCTGTTGCACCTGCTGGTGTGCAAGCTAGTAGAGCTTCAACATCTGCTGGGCTCTGCTCGATAACTGTGTCTGCACATAGCTCAACGAAAGCCTGGAAATCTGCGTTCTTTGCAACGAAGTCTGTCTCTGAGTTTACTTCGATAACTACACCAACTGTGTTGTCAGCGTTTGTCTTTGCAAATGCAATACCCTCAGCAGCGATTCTGCCACTCTTCTTCTCCTGCTTTGCAAGACCCTGCTCTCTTAGGTAGTCAACTGCCTTGTCCATATCTCCGTCAGCCTCTGTAAGAGCCTTTTTGCAGTCCATCATACCACAGCCTGTTTTCTCTCTTAGTGCCTTAACATCTTTAGCTGTAAATGCCATATATATCAATCCTCTCTTAATTTTATATTTATTTTATATACTATTTACAGGGTAGTAATTAACCTACCCTGTAAACAAATTTCGTAATTATTTAAAATTACTCAGCAGCCTCTTCTGTAGCCTCTTCTACTACTTCCTCAGCAGCTGCAGCACCCATTTTACCCTCGTTGCCTTCGATGATAGCGTTAGCGATTGTACCAGCAATCAGCTTAACTGCACGAATAGCATCGTCGTTACCTGGGATTACATAGTCGATCTCATCTGGATCACAGTTTGTATCTACAATAGCAACTATTGGAATACCTAGCTTCTTAGCCTCAGCTACTGCAATTCTCTCCTTGCGTGGGTCAACGATGAACAGTGCACCTGGCATCTCCTTCATCTCTTTGATACCACCCATGAACTTCTCTAGCTTCTCGATCTCCAGGTTCAGCTTAATAACTTCCTTCTTTGGTAGAAGATCAAATGTACCGTCCTCTTCCATTGCACGAAGCTGCTTTAGTCTGTTGATTCTTCTCTGGATTGTTGTGAAGTTTGTCATCATACCGCCAAGCCATCTAGCGTTTACATAGTAAGCACCAGCTCTCTCAGCCTCTTCCTTAACAGAATCCTGAGCCTGCTTCTTTGTACCAACAAATAGAACGCTCTTGCCTTCCATTGATACTTCACGGATGAAAGCATAAGCTTCCTCTAGCTTCTTTACAGTCTTCTGTAGGTCGATAATATAGATACCGTTACGCTCTGTAAAGATATACTCTGCCATCTTAGGGTTCCATCTTCTTGTCTGGTGACCGAAGTGTACGCCTGCTTCTAAAAGTTGTTTCATTGATACTACTGCCATTTTAAAAATCCTCCTTAGGTTAAATTAAATCCTCCGTTATGCTCCTTAAATTTGCCAAACTGTTAATGGCTAACAGCACCTAGCAAAGAACACAACGTGCGTAATGCCTAGATATTATAACACAGTAACAAATCAATTTCAAGTGTTTTGGTGATATTTTATAATTTTTATTTTTTTGTTTTTTGTAGGATAAAAGTAATTTTCATCACATAGCTTTGTATTACTTTTTCAGCAGAGAAATTATCCTCTGTAAAACTCTGTAATAAGAATTTTTATAGTACTTTAAATCTATAACCTCTAAATTTTCGCTGAAATTGTAGGTATGTATTCCTTGAGCCTGCTTAGCAGTATTTAACACAATATCTGCCGGAGTTGTTTTTTTTACTGGGTCTGAAAGACTTAATTTGTTATCTTTAACTGATACCTCAATAAAATTTATTGCCTTACCATATTCCTCTTTGCAATCCTGAGTAACAGCAATTAGTCTGTTATCATAAGCAAAAATCTTTCCCCCTGGCCTTGATATACTCATATTACAATTTTCAATTTTGTCAGCAATATAAAATTTATTATTATGATACTTCAGCAGCAACAAATCATTACCATTGTCTGAAATATCAAGCCCTATCGCATATAAATTATTATCAATAAAAAATGGTGTTGTATCTACAAGCCTTATATCATCTAATAAGGACTTAGTTTTTTCCCATTTTTCCGGAAATTCTACTGCCCTATAAAAATATAACGAGTCAGACTCATTTGCTTCTGGCAGCATATAAATTTCATTGTTATATTCAAATATCAACGGATATGATAGGTGATAATCTTCTGTAATAATCTCTTTATAGCTGCTGAATGAGTCGGTGTTTTTATTGTACTTTGAATAAGCAATTACACCTCTGTTAAGCTTGTAAGAAAAATATTCAGCAAACAAATAGGTTTCACCTTTATAATCAAACAAAAACGGGTCTGCATACCACCCTTTATAGCCGTTATTAATAATCTTAAAATCTGAGCAATCGCTTAGCAAACCATTCTTTCTCTTTCTGAAAGCTACTGTCCATGTTTCGATTTTAATTCCCATACAAGCAGCTCCCCTCCGTACGAATTTGATTCATTGATACAACACTGCAAAATAACCCGGTAATTCTACAGTTAATATGTCTATGGTATTTACTATAAAATTGTATTTGCAAACAGCTCTGAAATCAAAACCACCCGTTGAACGGGTGGTTTGCACAAC
>JAXJDU010000121.1:0-3078 GCA_036301785.1 Acutalibacteraceae bacterium
GGATATTTACACACTAACGGTGCTACTTCTGGTGATCCAATAATAACATCCGTTATATTCGGATACTTTCGTATTATTCGAACTAACTCCCAATTCTTTTTCAATATCGGGATTATTCCTGGACGTTGCATAACAAGAGAACCAACACCTTTGAAATACGCAAGTAATTTAATTAAGAAAGGATTTGTTAAAATCGAACTTAACATCAAGCTTATAGACACACTGAAAGAATTAAAAGAAATGCTTATACAGGTGTTCAACAGAATTGAAGAAGCATTTAGTAAAACAGCAGAGAATTTAAATAATACTTTTGCTGAACTTCGTGCTATTGTCGAAGATATAAAAATCCCAGCCAAGAAAAAGTATAAACCTGCAAAATGCATTGGCTTTGTAAGGCCCGGCTATATTACCAAGCAAGCGACAGTACAAAATAAGAAGTTGTTGTTAATCAGCACCGAAAGGCGCTTTTTCTATACCCTAAACAGGAGGTGATAAAATGAAAGTCAAAGCACGCATAAACTTTTATGACATCGAAAACGATAAAAAGCTACGCAAAAAGGGTGAACAGTTTGAGGTGTCAGAAAAGCGTGGCAAGTACCTTTTAGGTATGAGGGCAGTAACAGAAGTACCAGCCACAAAGAAAACAGCCACAAAGAAAACAGCTACAGAAAACCCAACCGAACAACAGAATAGCACACCAGTAAAATAAGCACTTTGCAATTATGCAGGGTGCTATTTTTGTGCAATCAATTCCTACAGAATTGGTTACATGATATACCCAAATTTAAGAAAGTGAGGTAATAAAAATGGCAGATGAAAAGAAAAAGCCTGAGGAAGAAAAGGCAGAGCCAACAGAACCACAGGCGAACACAGAGCCACCAAACGAGCCTAAGGACGAGCCAAAGCCAGCCGAAAAGCAAGAGGATAAGCCAGAGGACAAACCACAGGATAACCCTGCTGACAAGCCAGCAGAAGAGCCAAAGGCTGACGAGGGTGCAGAGGATAAGCCACCAGCCGAACAGCCTAAGGAAGAAACAGCACCTGAGTCAGAGCTACCAAAGCTATCAGCCGAGGACGAGCTAAGAGCCGAAAACTTTGCACTAAAAACACAGATTGAGGCTATGAAGCTAGGCTTTAACCCTGATTGCATAGAGGACGCTGTAGTGCTTGCCGAAAATATCGTTAAGCGTGACGGTTCAGACATTGCAACTGCTTTGCAGGCTGTGGCTAAGAAGTACCCGGACTGGAAACAGCAGGTAAATGATAAAGGCAAGCATAAAGGTGGCTTTAAAATCGGCTCTGACGGTGGCAATTCTAAGCCAACATCAGAGGACAAGCTAAGCAAAGCATTTGGAATTAAAAAGAAAGGATGATAAATAATGCCAAACACAATCAACTATGTAACACAATTCTCTAATACCCTTAGAGAGCTTTATGGTCAGGAGTCTACCAGTGATATTCTGTATCACTCAAATTCAGACATTCAGGTAAAAAACGCTAAGGAAATTAAAATCCCAACACTGACAGTGTCAGGCTATAAAGACCACACAAGAGCAAGCCTTGGCTATCAGCAGGGTGATTACTCAAACGACTTCGAAACAAAAACACTGGACCACGACCGTTCTATTGAATTTGTTATCGACCCAATGGACTTTGACGAAACAGATACAATCGTTTCGCTAGCCAATATTCAGAATCGCTTTGAGCGTACACAGGCTATTCCAGAGCTTGACTGTTACACATACTCAAAGCTATATTCAGAGGCTAAAAGAACAGGTGCAACAATCAAAACAGAGGCTTTAACACCTGCCAATATTCTTGCAGACTTTGACGCTAACCTTGAAATGCTTGAGGATAAGGGTGTGCCACTTGACCGTCTGGTGCTTTTCTGCACAGCTAAATATAAGACAATGCTAAAAAATGCCGAGGGTATTCAGCGTACACTTGATATCAAGTCAGGTGGTGGTATCGACAGACGAGTACATAGCATTGATGATATCAGCAATATCATTACTGTATCATCTAACAGATTCAAGACACTGTACGACTTCACAAACGGCTGTACACCTGCTAGTGGTGCTAAGAATATTGACTATATCCTGATTGACCCAGAGGCACAGGTATCAAGAGTTAAGTATTCATATATCCACCTGTTCCACCCAGGTTCAGACAGCCGAACATCAGACAACTACCTATATCAGAACAGAAGATATAACGGTACATTCGCAATCGACCACTTATTCAAGGACGGTTGTATTATTCATTCAGAAAGCGAGGGTTAATAATGCAGGCGGTAAAAAACAACAAGGTTTACACAGTAGACGAAGCAAGTAAAAAGGCTTATCTTGCACAGGGCTACGAAATTCAGGACGATAAGGGCAAGGTACTGGAAACACCAGCAGACAAGACTGTACCTTACGCAGATTATAAAAAGGCAGTTGATGAAATTTCAAAGCTAAAGGACGAAAACTCAAAGCTAAAGGCAGAGAACACCAAGCTTAAAAAGGCTGATAAGGAATGACATACCTAGAGTCTATCGAGTATGAAAACGAGTTGATACCCGACAGCGAACTTGAAAACGCACTTGCAAAGGCAAGCCGACACATCGACATACTTACATACAATCGCATTGTGGTTTGTGGGTTTGACAAGCTTACACCATATCAGCAGAGAATTGTAAAAGAGGTATGCAAACAGCTTGCAGAGTTTGAGTACGAAAATGCAGAGGTTTTGAGCAATATTCTACAAAGCTACAGCATTAATGGTGTATCAATGAGCTTTTCGGGTGGTTGGAATGTAACAGTACAGGGTGGTGTGGCAATTCGCAGAGATATTTACGAATTACTCTGCACCACAGGGCTGTGCTACAGAGGTATAAGATGAAATATCCTAGCTTAATTAACAAAGCCTTTTGCAAAACAGATATAGAAATCACACTACATCAAGAGGGCTTAACAGAAGACGGAGAGCCTATTACAGCTTTTAAAGGTACATTCAAGTGCAATTATCAGGAGAGTGCAAAAGCCGTTTACACAGCCGATAAAAAGCAGGTAAAGCTAAACGGCATAGCATATATAC
>JAXJDU010000122.1:0-7222 GCA_036301785.1 Acutalibacteraceae bacterium
AAATATTCTGAACAGATAAAAGACATTCTGAAGGCTCATTCAAAATCCTTTGTAGAAATAACAGGCGACTATCAGCAAAGATTTTTAAAGGCAGCAGAAGAAGTAAATAAAATTCTGGATTTATAATATGATTTTGAGCTATAGCCCTTTACACTCTGATTAAAACAGGTGCTATAGATTTGTTAAAATTAAATTATGTGATAATAAAAAACGTGCTTCCTGTATTGGAGGCACGTTTTTTTGTATGAGTATGTAGTTATACTGATTTTTATTAAGTGATAGCTTGCTTGTCGGTATGAATTGCACAGTTTATTTGTAAACATACTTATATCAAAATTTATCCTTGCAAAATAACTGCTTGTGATTATTGCCTTTTCACTAAAATCGCTTCTATATTAATAAAGGTGATTAAAATTTTATCATTCTTTGCTCAAATATTTTTCGGTGTATTCTGTTTTGGTAAAAACAAGACCGTTTTGTGTTTTTTCAATTATAAGAACAACAGGCATAGGTGTTTCATCAAGCAATCCTTTTGTTCCTTTTGTAGGGTCGTGAAACTGCATAATTCAGCTATTTTTAAAATCGCAATAGCCATTGCATTATCTTTAGATATCATTTATTTCACCTGTAAGCATTTCTGGTAATCTTTTATTATTTGAACTTAATGTTATTATACCACTACAGAATTATTTAGCAACAGGCTTTAAATTATAATTCTGATATGCTGGTAAAAATTCTTTATGTCATTTATAATATTTAAGGATTATTTAATAATTTCTGCTTTATAATGTGACCATACCAAATAAAACAAAAAAGGAGTCACACAATTATGTATATGAACATTCTTAAAAAAGACTTAAAACGCAAAAAGACCATGAATGTTATATTGATGATATTCGTCATACTGTCTGCTATGTTTATGGCAAGCAGTGTTAATAACATTATGGCAGTTACAACTGGTCTGGATTACTTTTTCGAGAAAGCAAATGTGCCAGACTATATTATATTGGAAATGGGTGTAGAGGACAACAAGCTGGGAGAAACCCTTACAGAGCTTGACGGTGTAACAGACTGCCGAAGAGAAGCTCAGCTTATCGGCTATGCTTCTGATATTGAAATCAAGGGTTCAAATGAAAATGTTAACAGTGGTATGCATATATATATGCCTGCCGGAAATGCTCAGGTTAATTACTTCGACCAGAATAATGAAGTGATCAGCGAAGTAGAAAAAGGTAAGTTTTATACAACAAGTAGCTTTGCTGCAAACAATAACCTTGAAATCGGCGACAAGCTCACTATTGCTGTAGGAGAAAAAGAGGTTGAGCTTGAATATCTGGGTAAGGCTAAGGACGCTGTCTTAGGTTCCAGTGGTTTTGGAACTTCAAAATTCATTATGAACGATGATGATTATCAACATATTTATGACGGAGTAACATCAAAGGACAGAATAGGTAATATTTACTATATAAATACAACAGATGTTGAAGAGATTAAGGGAGCTCTTAACGGTTTTACAGGTGTTTCGATGGATGAAGAGAGAAAAACCATTGAAACTACCTACCTTATGGATATGATTATTGCAGGTATCCTTCTTATTGTAAGCGTGTTCCTGATTGTCGTTTCATTTGTAGTTTTAAAGCACACAATAGGTTTTACTATTGCCGAGGAGTTCAGAGAAATCGGTGTTATGAAGGCAATCGGTGTTAAGAACAGCTCAATCCGTACGCTTTACCTTATCAAATATTTTGCTATTACGGTTGTAGGCTCAGCCTTAGGCTTTGTTCTGAGTATTCCTTTCTCTGATATGCTTCTTAAGTCTGTAAGTAATTCAATGTATCTTAACAGCGAAAATAACTTTATTATAGGTCTACTTTGCTCAATCCTTGTAGTTGGTATTACTCTGCTTTTCTGCTGGACTGCTACAGGCAAAATCAAAAAGCTTACTCCTATTGACGCAGTAAGAAGTGGTCAGACAGGTGAACGATTCAGAAAGAAGAGTATTATGCACCTTTCTAAGAGTAAGCTGTCATCAAGCACCTTTCTTGCAGCTAACGATATCGTAAGTGCACCTAAAAAATATTCAGTTATCACATCAGTTTTTGCAATCCTTATTATGCTTGTAATGGTGCTTGCAAACACAGCGAATACTCTGGAAAGCAGAGCGATTCTTACTCTTTTCGGTTGTATCGAAAGTGATGTTTATTTCAGCAGTGAGGTATTAGTAGATAAAACTGTGGAAGATGTTGAGAAAATTCTTGCAGATAACGGTATGCCTGGTAAAGTGAGTCAGGAAAAGGTTTACGGTATTGGTGCTGAAATAAATGGTAAAAAGACAACTCTTGCTATTCAGCACAATCCTTGTACAGATACAAAAGATTACTTTTATAACGAGGGTGTTGCCCCTGAAAATGTAAACGAAATTTCAATCTCATACGCAACAGCACAGGAATATGGCCTTGAGATAGGAGATGAAATTACTTTATATGTTGAGGGCGAAGAGGTTGAATGTATGGTAACTGCTCTTCATCAGACTATGGTACGAATGGGTCAGGCAAACAGAGTACACCAGGATTTTGATGTATCATCATTCAGCACAGCTGCAATGCTTGCTGCTCAGATTGACTTTGATGATGAGCTTACAGAGGAGCAGATTAACGAGAGAATAGAAGAGCTGAAGGAAATTTTTGACACAGACTTTGTAAAAAACACAAAGGTGTTTGCACAAGAGATTACAGGCTCATACGAAACAGTAGCACTTGTAAAAAATCTGGTTCTTATTATCGTGCTTGCAGTCGTTATTTGTATCGCAGTTCTTATGGAGCGTTCATTCATCTCTGCTGAAAAGTCAGAAATTGCTCTTATGAAGGCACTTGGCTTCTCAAATAAATCAATCATCGGTCACCACACTATGAGATTTGCGATTGTAGCACTTGTTGCTTCACTTATAGCTGCAGCTCTGTGTCTGCCTGTTACAAAGCTTGTAATTGACCCTATCTTTGTTATTATGGGTGCAATTAACGGCGTAAGCTATGAAATTGTACCGGTAGAAATCTTCGTTGTATACCCTGTAATACTTGTTGCAGTTGCAATTATCGCAGCATTTTTCACATCACTTTACACAAACACAATCAAATCAAGCGACGCATCTAATATAGAGTAATTAAGAATAGGAGAATTATTATGAATACAGTACTTAATGTTAAAGACCTTTGCAAAACATATATTACAAACAAACGCCAGAATAATGTTCTTAAAAATGTAAGCTTCAGGGTAGAAGATGGAGAAATGGTTGCTGTTATGGGTCCGTCTGGCTCTGGTAAGTCTACACTGCTTTACACAGTTTCTGGTATGGACAGAATGACAGCAGGCGAGGTTGAGTTTGCAGGTAAGAATATAGAAAAGCTTAACGACAACGAGCTTGCACAGCTAAGACTTGACGATATGGGCTTTATCTTCCAGCAGATGTATATGCTTAAAAATCTTTCTGTACTTGATAATATCATTCTTCCGGCTGTTAAATCTACAAAGAATACCGAAAGCAGAGCAGAAATTACAGAGCGAGGCCTGAAGCTGATGAAGAAGCTTGGTATTGAGGAGATAGCAAACAATGACATAAACGAGGTTTCAGGTGGTCAGCTGCAGCGTGCTTGTATCTGCCGTAGTATGATTAACAACCCAAAGGTTATTTTTGCCGACGAGCCTACAGGTGCCTTAAACCGTACATCATCTGACGAGGTTATGGAGGAGCTTAACAAGCTGAATAAAGAGGGTACAACAATTATGCTTGTTACTCACGACTCAAAGGTTGCAGCAAAATGCACAAGAATTCTATTTATTGATGACGGAAACATAAAAGGAGAGTATAATGTAGATGTAGACGCTACAGCAAGAGACAGAGAGCGTTCGATTAATAACTGGTTAATGGAAATGGGTTGGTAATATGGATATACTTATAGTTGAAGATAACAAAGAGCTGCTTACACTGCTTACAGATTTTTTAAGAGCTGACGGCTACACAGTAAGCACAGCTGATAACGGAGAAAAAGCCTTGTCCCTGTACGAAAAGTACGGGGCAAGGCTTGTCCTGCTTGATATTAATTTACCAGGTATAGATGGCTTTGCAGTATGTGAGAAAATCCGTCAGAATGGTAATACTCCTGTTATTATGCTTACTGCAAGAGTAAGCAAAGAGGACAAGCTGAATGGTCTTATACTGGGTGCTGACGATTATATAGAAAAACCGTACGACATAGACATTCTTCTTGCAAAAATCAAGGGGATTTTCAAACGCAGATTTGCACAGGATAAAATAAAAGAAGGAGATTTAGAGCTTAATCTTGTTACAAAGGCAGTTACCAAAAATGATAAGAGTATAGAGATGACTTCAAAGGAATTTGAGCTTTTAAAAATGCTTATAGAAAACAAGGGGCAAACGCTTACTAAGGATAACCTTTTCAACAGTATATGGGGAGTTGACAGCGAGTCAGAAACGCAGACTCTGACTGTACATATCAAATGGCTCAGAGAAAAAATTGAGGCAGACCCAAAAAAGCCTGCTCACATTATAACTGTGTGGGGTAAGGGCTACCGTTGGGAGGAATAAAATGAAAGGCTTCAATAAAATAATAGCCATAGCATTTGCGATTATTATTCTTATGTTTGCTACGGTTAACCTTATACCAAGGTTTTCAAAAACTCCTGCAAGCCTGCTTAAGGTAGAGGCTCATCGCATAGTTGCCGAGATTGAAAAAACAGGTAATATACCTGACGCCGACAAGTACAGCACAGTTTCTGGCATATACGCACAGGGTAACGATGAGGATTTCTTTATATCAGACAGCGAATATGTTATAAGAGAAATCAACGGAAAGCTGTATCGTATTGAATACCTTGAGCCAACAGAAAATACAAGGGAAATAATATATGTGAATGTGTTTATGGCTGTGTTTTCAGTTTTTGTGCTTATTGTGCTTTTCTATATCCGTCATAACATAGTAAAGCCGTTTGACAGAATAACCACCTTCCCCTATGAGCTTTCAAAGGGTAATCTTACTATACCTCTTAAAGAGAGTAAAAACCGATATTTCGGAAAATTCCTGTGGGGACTTGATATGCTCAGAGAAAAGCTTGAGCAGTCAAAGCAGGCAGAGCTTGAGCTTAAAAAAGAGAAAAAGACAATGCTTCTGTCGCTTTCTCACGATATAAAAACTCCACTTTCTGCAATCAAGCTTTATTCAAAGGCACTTTCAAGTGGAATTTACAAAGAGCCTGAAAAACAGCATGAGGTATACAGAAGCATAAACGCAAAGGCAGACGAAATTGAAAAGCTTGTATCTGAAATTATGCGTAACGAAACCGAGGATATTATTGCCTTTGATATTAAAAACGGTGAATTCTATTTGTCGCAGGTTATCAGCAACATTAAGGCGTATTACACCGATAAGCTGGAAAACACCGAGTTTACAATTGACAGCTATAAGGATTGTATGCTTAATGGCGATAGCGACAGACTAGCCGAGGTTTTACAGAATATTATAGAAAATGCTGTTAAATATGGTGACGGTAAGAGTATAAGCATATCCTTTTCTGATGAAGAGGACTGCCGTATTATCACAATTAAAAACAGTGGCTGTACACTTAACGAAACCGAGCTTGCACATATTTTTGACAGCTTTTACAGAGGCTCTAATGTCGGCTCAAAGGCAGGCAATGGTCTGGGTCTTTACATCTGCCGTCAGCTGACCAAAGCCATGGGTGGCGATATTTTTGCTGAAATCGAAGATGACTTTATGTGCGTTTCTGTTGTGTGTAAAAAGAAATAATATATAAGCACCGTTTAAAAGCTTTTACTGGTTTTAAACGGTGCTTTTATCAGGTATTAAAAAGCAGTGGTGCTACATCAGCTGATAAAGAAGTTTTTTATGGCAGGGTTATTATATGCTTGAAATACTGCTTTAAAAATTTACGAATTATTCAAGCTTTATTACTTCTTACGGGTGTATAATATTGTATCATAGGTTATAACAGACAATATTTGCTACACTGTCAGCAGTGGAGTGCAAATGATAATTTAAAGGAAGAAAAATGAGGTGATTCTATATGACGAATTTTTTAATGCGTGTAGCAAGCTTTATGCAGGGCAGATATGGTATAGACAGCTTAAGCAAGGCACTGCTTGTTTTATGGCTGATTATAGATATTCTGAATACTGTATTTATAAAGAATGTATGGTTAGGAATTTTGATATGGTTGCTTGTTGCAATAGTTTTATTCAGGACATTGTCTAAGGATATATATAAACGACAAAAGGAAAACGAGGATTTTCAGTATTATTTTGCCAGAGTAAAGCCATTTTTTGCTAAATTCAAGCCAGTTGCTAAAAAAGTGTCAGCGTGGTTTAAGCTGCAGCTGCGTAAATTTAAAGACAGAAAAACACATAGATATATAAAATGCCCTTATTGTAAGGCTTCTATCCGTGTGCCATTCAGAAAGGGTAGGCATACAGTTAATTGCCCACGATGTACGGTTGACTTTAAAACAAATATAAGGTTTTAAATTTCATAGAGTACAACAGCAGTTGTATTTTTATGTGCTTTATGTTAATATAAACACACAGAATATATATAAAGGAAGATATTTGTATGGATAATAATTTTGATAAAAATAAAGCCATTCAACAAAATGATGAGTCAGAAAATGCAAGATTGAGCTCAAAGACATATAAGGGTGTTCCTGGTTTTTTTGAGAATAACAATGCTACAGGTCAGAACAGAAATTTATCACCTGCAAAGCCAGCTGCTGAGAACGACAGCAAACCAGTAGCCTCAGAGCAACAGGAAAAGCCAATGGCAGCAAATAACGGCCAGCCATTCAATCCACATCAGCAGAACAGACAGATGAACCCAAATGGTCAGCCATTTAACCCACATCAGCAGAACAGACAGATGAACCCAAATGGCCAGCCATTTAACCCACATCAGCAGAACAGACAGATGAACCCAGATGGTCAGCCATTTAACCCACATCAGCAGAACAGACAGATGAACCCAAATGGTCAGCCGTTTAACCCACATCAGCAGAACAGACAGATGAACCCAAATGGCCAGCCATTCAACCCACATCAGCAGAACAGACAGATGAACCCAAATGGTCAGCCATTCAACCCACATCAGCAGAACAGACAGATGAACCCAAATGGTCAGCCATTCAACCCACATCAGCA
>JAXJDU010000123.1:0-3612 GCA_036301785.1 Acutalibacteraceae bacterium
CACGAGGGGTGTTACCCCTCGACCCCATAAACTTTTGAAAAAGTTTAATCAAAACTTTTAAGTTTTGGTTTGTGCGTAACTCCTCGACAAATTCCAATTTATCAAAAATTAACGGTGGTGAAATAAAATGAAAAAGGGATTTCTTGTTGCTGTTGCTGTTGCACTTATCAGTATGCAGACAGTAAGCTATTCTGCAACAGATACTACTGACGAAATAGCAACAAAAGAAAGTGAAAACGCTACCTTGATAGCAGATATCACCAATCTGAATACAGATATAGAAACTACAAGGCTTGATATAGCACAGCTTAAACAGCAGGTTGATGAGTCAGATGCTCTTATAAAAAGCCTTAGTACAGATATAAGTGGCAACAAAGATAAGCTTAAGGGCAGAATACTGGATATGTACCTTGCAGGTAGTGCAAGTAACATAGAGATTATTCTGGGTGCATCAAGTGTTGATGATTTTTTGAACAGGCTTGAGTATGTTTCTATTATTGCCGAGAGTGATTCTAAGCTTATCGGCGATTTAACACAGCAGGTTAATGTAACTACAAAGGCGAACAGAACTCTTAAAAGCAATCTTGCTACGCTCAGCACAAAGCAACAGGAGCTTGAGGGTAAGCGTACAGAGTTTGAAAGTATATTGCAGGCTAATCAGGAAAGGCTTAATTACCTTTATGGTCAGGATGTAGCTATCTCTGATTCTCATGAAGATGGTGACGGAGTAGTTAATGATGGAACTATCCAGAGCTATTACGATAAGCTGCAGCAAAGTGCGAATAATAACGCTGGTAATAAGGCTCCAGTAGAAAAGCCAACGCAGAAACCGACACAGAAGCCTGTGCAGAAGCCAGCACAGAAGCCTGTGCAGAAGCCAACACAGAAGCCTGTGCAGAAACCAACACAGAAGCCAACACAGAGGCCTACAAATCCTCCGGTTGTTATTAAGCCAACACCAGTGCCAATTCCAACTCAGCCACCAGCTGAGGATATAGGTGGTAATCAGGGTGGTTCAAATATTCCAGTAACAGGTGGCTATGTATGGCCAGTGCCAGGATTTTATCATCTGACATCGCTGTGGGATGAGGACAGAGGCTCGTCTAACCATGGTGCTCTTGATATAGCAAGTGCCGGTGTAGAGGGTGCTAATGTTGTTGCTGCACGAGGTGGTATTGTAGATGTTGCCGAGAATTACTGCGTACACAACTGGGGTAAGGATTCCAGCTGTGGCTGTGGTGGTGGCTATGGTAACTGGGTAAGAATAGACCACGGTGACGGCTACACAACAATTTATGCACATATGAGCTCTATTACAGTAGCCTATGGCGATTATGTAGAGGCTGGTCAGCTGCTTGGCTTTGTAGGCTCTACAGGCTACTCAACAGGTGCACATCTGCATTACGAAACACGCTATGACAATGTGAAATATAATCCATTGGACGAATATCCGAATATAAATGTTACATATTAATTATTAAACCGAATTGATGTTAATTTGTTGAAAGTATTGACCGAATTTTTGTGTTTTATAATACACAAAAATTGTGTGCTTTTTGGTTGAATTTGGTTTAGAAATGCTATATAATTAATATGCTGTACACAAGAGGTACACAGGCTGTACCTCTTGTGTTTTTATTTTATACAATTATAAAAATTACTTACAGGTGGGTGTAAAATGGAAGTATTACAAAGCTACTTAGAAAGTATCGGCAATTTTGTGTGGGGTCCTGCTACTCTTATACTTCTTGTTGGTACAGGTATCTTTTTGACGATAAGGCTTGGTTTTCTGCCATGGAGAAATATTTTTCCGTCGTTAAAGGAGCTATTCAGTAAGGAAGCAAGAAAAAAAGACGGCAGTGGCTCGGGAGATATTTCTCCTTTTTCTGCACTTATGACAGCACTGGCTTCTACAATCGGTACTGGCAATATTGTAGGTGTTGCAACTGCTATGGTTGCAGGTGGCCCTGGTGCGTTGGTGTGGATGTGGGTATCGGCTGCGTTTGGTATAACCACAAAATTCGCTGAATGTGCGTTGGCTACTCAATACCGAGAGAAAAACAAAAAGGGAGAAATACTTGGTGGCCCTATGTATTCAATTAAGGCTGCGTTTAACAATAAGCTCCCTGGTAAGGTGCTGGCAGTATTATTTGCTGTGTTTGCGTTGCTTGCTTCGTTTGGTATTGGTAATATGACACAGGCAAATTCAATTTCTGATGCTGTTAACACTACTTTTAATGTTCCAACATGGATAACTGGTATTATATTAACGGTGGCAGTGTTTGCTATTGTAATTGGTGGTATTCAGATTATCTCTAAGGTTTCATCTGTGCTTGTACCTGTAATGGCTGTATTCTATATTGTGTCGGGATTAATCGTAATTTTTGGCAATATAGAGGCTATACCACAGGGACTGGCTAATATTTTTTCAATGGCATTTACCGGTAAATCGGTTGCTGGTGGTGTTGCTGGTACAATTACTGCTACTGTAGTAAACTCTATGCGTTATGGTGTTGGCAGAGGTGTGTTCAGTAACGAGGCTGGTATGGGCTCGGCTGCAATTACAGCTGCTGCTGCACACACAGACAGCCACATTCGTCAGGGCTATATAAGTATGTGTGGTACATTTATAGATACAATTGTTGTTTGTACAATTACAGGACTTGCAATTGCGTCATCTGGTATGCTTGGTGTAGTACAGACTGAACAGGTTGGTACATATAAAATAAACGACGGTATGATTGTAATGACAGCTACACCTACAAGCCTTGAATATAATGAAACATCTTATTTGTATAGCGTAACCGAAAACGGCTTTGCCTTAGCTGGTACAACAGGTAAAACAGAGTATACACCTTGTGACAGCGAAAATGTGCTGAACGGTAAAGAGGTAAGCAAGACAAATATTAATACTGCTGATTGTGTGGCAAATGCTACAACACTTAGTGGCGTATGGACAGATGCAAACGGTAACCACATAACCTTTACAGAGAATGGTGGCTACAAGAAAATGTCAGTTGTTACAGGTGCGTCACTTACAATTCTTGCGTTCAGAAGTGTGATGGGTGATTTGGGTGCTTTTCTGGTAACAATAGGACTTATCATGTTTGCGTTTTCTACAATACTGGGCTGGGAGTACAACGGCGAAAAGTCGCTTGAATATCTGCTTAAAAAGCCTGTATACTGCTATATTTACCGAGTAGTATTCTCTCTGCTTGTGTTTGTAGGTGCAGTTATTTCTCTTGATATTGTATGGAGTTTCTCTGACATTGCGAATGCTCTTATGATTATACCTAACCTGATTGCACTTATTATGCTTAGTGGCAAGCTTGCAAAGGATACAAAGGAATATCAAAAGGTATTAAACAGCCAGAAGCAACAGCGTAAGGCGAAAAGTAAATAAAGAAAATAAAAAACCGAAGCTTGAAAACAGGCTTCGGTTTTTTGTGTTTAGTTGTGAGATAAATTGTAGTTTGCGTGACTAACAACAAACTGCGATAGAGATAAACGCAAAGTTTAGGTCCAGCCTTTTCAAAGGCTGGTGGGGTCGAGGGGTAACACCCCTCGCAGGTTTACGCAATCAATTTACTTCGTAAATTGGTTACATTAGAC
>JAXJDU010000124.1:0-2782 GCA_036301785.1 Acutalibacteraceae bacterium
ACGGGACGGGTGAGTTTTGTCGCTCGTCCCATATACTAATTTATGAGGTGAAACAAATGAAGCTTTGGACAGGCAGATTTCAGAAGGAAATAAGCAAAACAACAAACGATTTTAACTCATCTATATCCTTTGACAGCAGAATGTATAAGGAAGATATAACAGGCAGTATTGCACACGCTACAATGCTTGGTGAGTGTGGCATAATCGCTAAGGAGCAGGCAGAGGTTATCTGCAATGGCTTGCAGGAGATTTTAACAGATATCGAAAACGGCAAGCTGTCTATTGATATGGAAGCTGAGGATATACACACATTTATCGAGGGTGAGCTTACAAAAAGACTTGGCGACGCTGGTAAAAGATTACACACAGCAAGAAGCCGTAATGACCAGGTTGCACTTGATATAAGACTATATCTGCGTAACCAGATAGATGAATTAAAATCGCTTGTAACAGAGCTGATAAATGTAATTTGCAATAAGGCAGAGGAAAACGCAGGCACAGTTATGCCAGGCTATACACATCTGCAAAGAGCACAGCCAATTACATTTGGTCATCACCTTATGGCTTATGCAGAAATGCTTTTGCGTGACCTTTCAAGACTTGAGGACGCACAAAAGAGAATGAATATAAACCCACTTGGCAGTGGTGCATTAGCCTGCACAACATACCCAATCGACAGAAGCATTACAACAAAGCTTCTTGGCTTTGACGGTATGACACGCAACAGCCTTGACGGTGTATCTGACAGAGATTTCTGTATGGAGCTATCATCTGCACTTTCAATAATTATGGTGCATCTGTCAAGATTCTCAGAAGAAATTATCATGTGGTGCTCATGGGAGTTCAAGTTTGTAGAGCTTGACGACGCTTTCTCAACAGGCTCATCAATTATGCCACAGAAGAAAAACCCAGACATAGCAGAGCTTGTTCGCGGTAAGGCTGGCAGAGTATTTGGTGATTTACAGGCATTATTAACAGCCATGAAGGGTATAGCACTTGCATACAACAAGGATATGCAGGAGGATAAAGAGGCTATATTCGACGCAGTAGACACAGTTAAAATGTGCCTGACAGCATTTACTCCTATGCTTGACACTATGACAGTTATCCCACAGAATATGCGTAAGGCAGCAGCTGGTGGATTTATAAACGCAACTGACTGTGCAGACTATCTTGTTAAAAAGGGCTTGCCATTCAGAGATGCATACAAGGCAACAGGCTCACTTGTTGCAGTTTGCATTGAAAAGGGCTTAACACTTGAAACTCTGCCAATAGAGGAATACAAAGCAGTTTGCGATATTTTTGATGAAGGCGTATACGAGGCTATCTCACTTGAGAAGTGTGTAAACGAAAGAAGCCCATATGGTGGCCCTGCAAATGTTCTTAACGCTGTTAAAGAGGTAAGAGAGATTTTAGGTTAAATTGTTCAAATACTGGATAAAGCTCAGGGAGATAATATGGTTGGTATTTTATATTTTAGTTCAACAGGTAACAGCCTGTATATTGCACAAAGAATTAGTAAGGTAGCAGATGGAAAGATAATTTATATACCTGAATATGACGGTAAAGGAGAAGAGTTTGACAAAATTATAATTGTATCTCCTGTTTATTCCTTCGGCTTGCCTTGTGATGTGTATAATCTGTTGCCAAGGCTAAGTAAAGATAAGCCAATACATATTGTTCTTAACTACGGTGGTATGGTAGGTGGAGCAGATTATTTTACTTACTGCTACGCAAAGGAAAATGGCTTGAATCTGCAAAGCGTTCATATAGTTAAAATGCCAGAAAATTATACATTAACCTTCACTGTACCAAGCTTTTATGTGAAAAGCACTTTAAAATCAGCACCTAAGAAAATAGACAAAATTGCACAAAGTATACAGAATAACGAGGTTGTTATACCAAAGAAGAAAAAGACAAAAACCGATGAATATATAAAAAATAAGGGTAACTGGCATTTAATTGCTGATGATTTTTCTGTTACAGAAAGCTGTGTGCTTTGTAAAAAGTGTATTGATGTGTGTCCGTCTGGTAACATTTCAATTAAGGATAATAAAATTACCTTTGCTGACAAATGTGTTGCGTGCTTAGGCTGTTATCACAGATGTCCACAAAAGGCTATTATATATAAAGGCAGAAATAAAAAAGACAGATATATTAATCCGAATATAAACGAAAGTGATATCGGAAAGAATCTGTAAGCTTTGTATTGCTTGCTGATGATTAAGGATATCAAATAATATATATGTTAAAAACCAGCGAAAATTTTTCAAAGAAAAATTAAGCGACTCTGAGGTTATCACAAACCTATACAATAGATTATTGCATACCCAAAACAGCAATAAAGCTATGATGTACAAAATCCGAGCGAAAAATTTTTCAACGATAAATTTGAGCGAGCTTAAAGTTTAGGTCCAGCCTTTTCAAAGGCTGGAGAAAGAGAGATGAAAAAAGATGATAAAGGTTGGTATTATCGGGGCAACAGGCTATGCTGGTGCAGAGCTTGTACGCTTGCTTATGAGTCACCCACAGGCAGAGGTTACAGCTATAAGCTCTGTAAGCTTTGAGGGCAAGGCACTAAGCGAGGTTTACCCTGCTTATTATAAATTAAATGATATGGTTTGCGAAAATGCAGACGATGTAGTAGACAAGTGCGAGGTTATTTTTGCAGCTTTGCCACATGGACTTTCACAGGAGCTTGCAAAAACCTGCTTTGATAAGGATAAAATCTTTATAGACCTTGGTGCAGATTTCAGACTTGAAAACGAGGACGACTATAAAG
>JAXJDU010000125.1:0-3950 GCA_036301785.1 Acutalibacteraceae bacterium
ATCTTAACCATTACACCACAAGGTATATCTTTATCACCATATTTTTCCATTAAATCGTTTTCATCCATATAATCATAAACTTGATTTTTCATTAATAAAAACACAGATAATGGCATTTCGATTGTATTAGAAATAATTTCGATATGTTGCTGATTTTCCTCTTCTGGGTACTCTGGTTCAGATGTGTTTTCTTCTTCTGGGGCTTCAACTATCTCTACTTCTACACTAGTATGAACCACAGGAATGAAGTCAACAGAAGTTTTTGAAATGTAAACAACAATATAATATGGTCGTTCTGAATGTTCTGTATATTGAGGAAATATATAGTTCTCAACAATAACAACATAATAATCTTTTTCGCTATCGGTTAAACTGTCAGCCCTAACACCTGTAATAAGCTTGCCAGTATAATAATCTTTAATTAGTAACCAGTTATCTAATGTTAAGCCTTTAAGATTAATATACTCACTAAGGGTTATACCCTTAGAAAGTTCCGTTTCTTTAATAACATAATCTAACATTTTTTACACTCACTTTCTTTGTACATCTCCCCTGCTGGATTTGCGAGGGAGTGCAGAAAGACTTTCACCTTATCAGGCTAATAACTACTCATAAGCTTTTAATAGCTCGTCCGTGTCTTTTTGATGTGTTATAAACTGCTGTGCATTCATTTGAATGCCTACAAGTATATTATAGCATTCGTTTGAATGCTTGTCAAAGCATTTGAATGAATGCATGCTATAATCTACTTAATGTACAAAAAAGGGAGATTATAACAATGCATTATACACAAAGGTTAAAAGGTTTAAGAGAGGACAAAGACCAAAAACAAGAAGCAATAGCAATAATGCTAGATATAACAAGACAACAATACCAATTATACGAAAGTGGCAAAAGAAAATTACCGATTGACCACTTAATTACTCTATGTAAATATTATCAAGTTTCATCAGATTATATACTAGGGTTTACGAATGACCCTGCACCACACTGGAACAACAGTAGTATTAATAAAAATATTATTGTAACTGGAAGTAAAAACAACATTAAAAATATAAATATTAAATAAGGAGTGTAAAAAAATGTACAACGAACAAATACAACAAAAAGCAGCAGAAACAATGGCTAAATACTATGACGAAGTAATGCGATACTATTTATTTAATACTGGAACAGGTATATTAATAGTAATTACAACAATAATATTAGTGCTAGGTGCAATAATTATATCATCACAACTTGGTACTATTATAAAAAATCAAAAATCATTGATAGACAAAAAAACAATAACAAACAATCTGTTAGTTAAAATATCTAATACAGAAAAGTAACACAAAAGAAAACAACTGGATATAAGTCGGTCGCTACGCTTAGGCACGCAGGCACACCGCCGAGCAAGTCAGAGTGTGTACGATGAAAAAAACCTTTGGTTTGAGTGTAGCCAATAGAAAGGCTTGTACAGGCCTAATAATAAGCACGAAACAGCAGGTAAGGAACTACAGAACTACCGCCATTGAAAATGTGGAAACTGCTTGAAAGTGATGAAACACAGGGTTACAACACTTCCAACAGTTCCCACATTTCCAACAGCTAGTACCTACGAGCTCAATAAGAACACCAGAATATAAGTAAGCACTTTAATCATCTTGTGTATTCTTTCTTTTTTATTATATTGTGAATTGTGACTATACCAGGATAACCGAAATTTGTACATAATGCATATATTGCGAAGATTTGCGATTTTAGAAAATTCAATACATGAAAATGGAAGTGTGTTGCCCTGGGTGGTGTTGCGGTGTGCCTGCGTGCCTTGCTTCGTTCCCTCGAGTTACTTTTCTTTTTGCAGTAAATCCGAAGAAAATTTAATAATAGTTATCGTTTGCGTTATATTGTATATTGCTACAAAACGATTGTTTATAATTGTTTGTTGGTCAATGTGCTAAAATAATATAATTGCAAGCGATTTTTTAATATTTTACAGTAATTTATAGTAGAATATTTATGTTATTTTTGTACATTTTGCTAATTCAAGTTGTTATTTTGATGATTTTTACAACCTTTTTACCGTTTTATTATACATTTTAACAAATCAAGCATATATAAAATTTTCTACATATAGATTTTATATTGCTGTTTTTGTACATTTTTATAATACCATTAGCGTTTTTTACAAATAATATTATTACTTGCAGTTTAGTCATTTTAACCAATCCATAACAAGAAGTATAATATTCTCAGAAGTTCAATTTTTTTACTGGACAATTTTTTTTAAATGCCAGATAGATAAGAATGAATATTTTGTATAAGTGAGGTGAGAAGCAAAGATTGAAAAAGCTTATATTAATGAGAATTATCGGAGTTTGTGTTATTTTTATTCATATTTTGTTCATATTTGGCTTGCGAATAACCATTGATTGCTTAGTAACTTAAAAACAACCGTGCTTTTTTATAATCTCAATATTGTCAGCTATAAGCAAACTGAACTTCTATGATAATATATGATAATAATGTTTCATAATTAATCAATTCAGTTTTCAGCTTGCTGTGGTTTCGTGATATAATTCAGCCATTATATTTAAACTGAATAAAGCGCTTGTAATCTGGTTACTTTAATCCATGAATAACACTTTCTGATTATTCGCATAGATTGCTTAATCAGCTCAGCTATTTATTGTAATTGCTGTTTATCATAGGACTAGTATGAATCACACAATACATTTAAGGAATATTATTCTAAGCTGAATTTTTTAGGTCAGCGTTTTGTCTAGATTTGTATACAGTCGAAGTATTTATGTATTTTAACTTAGTATGTACTTACAAGCAAGCTTTGCAGTTAGTCATGCCATGTAGTTATATTAAAATTGGTTGCTATTATAACGATTTGGTGGTAAAATATTTTGTATAAGTCAGAAGCTTTTAAGCTCAGAAACAAGAAAACGGATTGGTGTATTTTATGAATAATTATGTTGATTACGGCGAAATGCCAGATATGATAAGAGAATTTCTTATGTATCTGGGTACGATTAAAAATAAATCACAAAACACTGTTAAGGAATATTATTTAGATTTACGAACATTCTTTCGCTTTATTAAGCTTAAAAGGGGTCTGATATCTGCCGATGTTGATTTTTCTGAGATTGATATTTCTGATGTGGATATAAATTTAGTAAAATCGGTGACGATATCTGATATTTATGAGTTTATGAATTTTTCGCTTACCGAGCGAAATAACAGTGCAAAAACCCGTGCAAGAAAAACCTCTTCCCTGAAAACCTTTTATAAATATCACACACATAAAAGCCTTAAGCTCAGCATTGACCCAACGCAGGATTTAGAGGCCCCTAAGGTGAAAAAATCGCTGCCTAAATATTTGACACTAGAAGAAGCTTTAGAGCTTTTAAATGCTGTTGAGGGTACATATAAAGAAAGAGATTACTGCATGCTTACATTGTTTTTAAACTGTGGTTTGCGACTTTCTGAGCTTACAGCGTTGAATATAAACAGCTTTAAGGGAGGTAATCAGCTTATTGTTACTGGTAAGGGTAATAAAGAAAGGCTGGTTTATCTGAATGATGCGTGTATTTCTGCGTTAAGAGAATACAAAAAGGTTCGACCCGTAACCGGTGTAAAGGACCATGATGCGTTGTTTTTAAGCCGTCAGAATAACAGAATCAGCCCAAAAACAGTGCAGGCTATGGTTAATAAATATCTGCAAAAAATCGGTCTGGATGGTGCTGGCTATTCTGTGCATAAGCTTCGTCATACTGCTGCTACGCTTATGTATCAGCATGGTGATGTTGATATAAGAGTGTTGCAGGATATTCTTGGTCATGAAAATTTAGGCACTACAGAGATATACACACATTTATCTGACAGACAAATGGAAAGTGCTGCCAAAGCTAACCCGTTGTCTAAGGTGAAAAAATCGCTGCCTAAATATTTGACACTAG
>JAXJDU010000126.1:0-2355 GCA_036301785.1 Acutalibacteraceae bacterium
GAAAAGAGTAGTCCTTGGATTGCTCTTGGTGTGCTTGGTTACATCGGTGGTAAAATGCTTTATGATGGTATTAAGAATAAGGATTCTGAGGATGAAAAACCTGCTGTAGGCTTTAAGGCTCTTTTGATTCAAGGTGTGGCTACTTCTATTGATGCACTTTCGGTTGGCTTTACAATTTCTGATTACAACGGAATAGAAGCACTTATAGCTTGTTTGTTAATAGGTGTGATAACTATTTTTATTTGCTATATCGGTCTTTTAATTGGTAAGAAGGCAGGCAAAAAGCTTGCAGGTAAAGCAGGAATCTTAGGTGGCACAATTCTTATATTTATCGGCTTAGAAATATTTATTACAAGTTTCATTTAATGTGTGGAGGTTAACTATGGATAAGAAAAAAGCGTTAAAGCTTGCAAAAAAGTATATAAATAACCAGCCTAGACCAAGAGGCTTGATGAAGCAATTTAAGAAAAACGGTTTAGGTTGCTTACTTGGTGAGGTTTACGAGCTTACAGCACAGTATATACAAGAAAATGAAAATGCACCTGATGGTGTTAAAACTCACTTAAAACAGATATTGCCATCTATTGCTTTTTACAAGGTACTGATAAAAAAAGAAGGTAGCAAAGAAAAGGCTCTTGAAACCTTTGAAAAGTTTTGCTTTGTAAAAGTAAAAAAATTTGCAAAGCTTATTACTGTGGTTATGAAATTTCCGGGACTATATAAGAAAGTACCTTCTATTATGGAAATGCTTCTTGCGAAAACCTTTGGCGAAAAGTGTGGTTTTAAATATATACATAAAGAATGCGAAAACGGCTTCGCAGCAGATATGCTTATGTGTCCGTATTTTGAGACTTGTAAAAAATATGCTTGTCCAGAGTTGACACAGATGTTCTGTAAGTCGGATGACATCTGCTATGGCAATATGCACTCTAAGCTCGTTTGGGCAAGAACAAAAACTCTTGGAATGGGTGGAGATTGCTGTGATTTTAAGCTTTATATCAAAAATGATTAATAGTGATGAGGTTGGTAAGTGCAAATAGTCATAGACAATTTACTTTTTAAATGATAATATAATAAAAATAAGCTACTTTTGTGAGGTGAGAAAGATGAATTTAACAAAAATAAGTAGGTTTCTAAGCTTGATTCTTCGTCATAAGCCTGAGGCTATCAATATTCAGCTTGATGAACACGGCTGGGCAAATGTAAAGGATTTGATAGAGGGTGTTTCTGAAAGCTATGATTTTAATATGAGTATGTTAGAGGAAATAGTAAGAACCGATGAAAAACAAAGATACTCATTTAATGAAGATAAAACCTTAATCAGAGCAAATCAGGGACATTCTATTCCTGTAGATGTAGAGCTAAAAGAGGCAATTCCTCCGGAGTTCCTTTGGCATGGTACTGCTAAAAAATATGTAGACTCAATTAACGCTACTGGTCTTATCCCTAAAAGCAGACTATATGTTCATTTGTCAAAGGATATTGAAACAGCCATTACTGTAGGGAAGCGACATGGAAAAGTTGTTATATACCAAATAGCATCTAAGAAAATGTACGAGAGTGGATATAAGTTTTATCTATCAAAAAATGGAGTTTGGCTTACAGAAAGAGTGCCAAATTTTCACTTGAAGATAGTGCCAATAAATAAGTAAATATCATTAAAGAGGGTGTCTCGCTTTGGTGCCAAAGGATTTCATCAGTCTTTTTATGCGTTTGCTAAACTAAGACTTTCAATGCGTTTATATCAAAACAATATAATGTTTTGAAAAATATTTGTCAGCAGAAGCCATATATAATCTAGCCTTTTGTGAATTATCTTATAGAAAGCTGGTAACAAAAGGTACATCTGCAAAAATGGTAGGCGGAAGAATAGTCAGATATATGGCTGAAAACTGTATTTAAAATCCTATTTGACCAATTGCCTGTGATTTTGAAAACGTTCGTTACATTGAGCAACAAAAATAATACAAAAAATTTACAGTATTTTCGACAATATACTGTAATTTTTTTACAGTGATAACGGTTGCTCGTGTAAAAGTATTGCACCATCTTTAAATCTATGTTATACTATTATTAAGATATAAAAGGAGGATTAGAAATGATTAAATCATTTGAAATAACAAACTTTAAATCTTTTAAAGACACTACATTCTTTGATTTTAATAAAACTAATTATCAAATGCTTTCTGATACACATATTAGCAATAACATATTGAAGGGACTAATGTTTGTAGGAGCCAATGCTTCTGGAAAATCAAATGCTATTTTAGCTGTTAAATTTTTATTAGATAGTTTATTAGGCAAGAATGATATAAACTTCTCATCATACCATTGTCTTTTTTCACCAGACCCTGC
>JAXJDU010000127.1:0-3345 GCA_036301785.1 Acutalibacteraceae bacterium
CAAGCCTGGCGTTTCGTACCCTGTAAATGTAAAGCTAGAGGTACGAGGTGGCACACAGAAATATGTAAGCCGTGGTGGCTATAAGCTAGAAAAAGCTATGAATGAAGTCCCGATTGATTTAACCGATAAAATAACAATGGATATAGGTGCTTCAACAGGTGGCTTTACTGATTGTATGCTGCAAAACGGTGCTAAAAAGGTCTATTCAGTAGATGTTGGTTATGGTCAGCTTGACTGGAAGCTAAGAAATGACGAAAGAGTTATAAACCTTGAGCGTACCAACATAAGATATGTAACCGAAAACGAAGTGCCGGATAAAATAGACTTTTTCTCTGTAGATGTTTCGTTTATCTCGTTAAAGCTTGTTTTGCCACCAGCAAGAAACCTGATGGCAGACAACGCAACAGCCGTTTGTCTTATCAAGCCACAGTTTGAAGCAGGCAGAGAAAATGTTGGCAAAAAGGGTGTTGTTCGTGACCCTAAGGTACATCAGAATGTAGTTGAAGCAATTGTAGATTTTTGTATAAACAACGGCTTTGATGTGATGGGTCTTGACTATTCACCTATAAAAGGACCAGAGGGGAATATTGAATATCTTATATATATCAGAAAATCAGATTCACCAACGCTTAATCTGAATATCACACCACAGGAGCTTGTTGCAAGCTCTCACCAAGCCTTAGATAAAAAGGACTGATTTTAAATGATAGCAGCAGTAATTGCAAATGAATCAAAGCCAAAGGCACTTTCTTTTTTGCCAGAGGTAATCGATAAATTGTTAAGCCTTGGCATAACACCTGCATTGCCACAAAGCACAAAGGAATATTACCAAAACGACGATATAGTTATATATTACAGCACCTATGAAGAGGTAGTAAAAAACAGCGATGTTGTAATAACAATAGGTGGCGACGGTACAATTATACATATGGCACGCTATGCTGCTGAGTACAACAAACCACTTCTGGGTATCAACTTTGGCAGAATCGGCTTTGTTGCCACAATGGAGCCTTGCGAGCTTGATAATCTTTCTAAGCTGCTTACTGGCGAATATTATTGTGAAAACAGAATGTTACTGAAGGTTACTGTAACAAACAACGACAAATCAGAGGTTTTTTACGCAATAAACGACGCAGTAATTTCACGAGGCTCACTGTCCCGTATGATGGATTTGTCTGTGTCGGTAAATAATAAAAAAACCTGTGACTACAGAGCAGACGGACTTATATTTGCTACTCCTACAGGCTCAACTGCTTATTCACTTTCTGCAGGTGGCCCTGTAGTATGCCCTGATATTGAGTGCATTCTGCTTACGCCAATATGCCCATATAGCCTTTTTGCTCGTCCGGTAATTTTCAGAAGCTCAGACAAGCTTACAATTCAGGCTACAACCGGCAATAATCCAGAATCAGAGGCTTACCTTACTGTTGACGGACAGCACTATCTTCCACTTGACGATAACACAAAGGTAACGGTTGAGAAGTATGATAAATATTTCAGCCTGATTTCTATGGAAGAGAAGAATTTCTACACAGTATTAAGCAATAAGCTTAACGGATAAATTCAACCCGATATCAAGACTTGATAGTGTACAGGAGTAATACTATGAAATCGAAAAGACATGCAACACTTCTTGAGATAATTCAGGAGTATGATATAGAAACACAGGAGGAGCTTTTAGAAAAGCTCAGGCAGAAAAATTTTAATGTTACACAGGCGACTATATCACGAGATATAAAGGAGCTAAGCCTTATTAAAACGCCTATCGGAAATGGCAAATATAAATATGCCACCGGTAACAAGGCAGGGCTCGATATACTGTCTAATTTTAACAATCTTTTTAAAACAGCAGTTATCAGTGTGGATTTTGCACAGAATATGATAGTGCTGAAAACCACAAGTGGTATGGCACAGGGCGTTTGTGCTGCCATTGACTCTATTGAATGGGACGGTATGCTTGGCACGATTGCTGGTGACGATACTATTTTTATAGTTACAGCTACCAGCAGCAGGGCAGCGTCGCTGACATCAGAATTAAAGAAAAATATGTAAAAGGTGAGTTTTATGCTTAATTCATTATACATAGAAAATATAGCAGTAATTGAAAAAACAACTATAGACTTTACAGCCGGATTTAATATCTTAACTGGTGAAACTGGTGCTGGTAAGTCCATTATAATCGGCTCTATCAATGCACTTCTCGGTGGAAGAATCTCAAAGGATATGATACGCTCGGGTACCGATACAGCTGTTGTGATTGGAAGCTTTACAGTAACAAATGATGAGGTTAAGGCTCTGCTTGAAAAATATGGCTATGAATGTGAAGACGACGACCAGCTTATTCTGCAACGCAAGCTTACTGCCTCGGGCAAAAGCTCATGCAGAATCAACGGCAGACCTTCAACGCTTGCTATTTTAAAAGAAATTACTGCACACCTTGTAAATGTACATGGTCAGCACGAAAGCTACAACCTTATGTCACCAGAAAAGCACATTACTTATATAGACAGCATCGGTGATTTAGAGCAGCTGAAAAAGGAATACAGGGATAATCTTGCTGTTCTTCGTGAATGTAAAAGAAAGCTTGTGTCTGCACAGTCAGACGATTCACAAAGAGAAAGACAGATAGATTTACTTAAATATCAGATAAACGAAATAACACAGGTTAACCCTAAGGCAGGCGAGTATGAGCAGCTTACAGAGGAAAGAAACAAGGCTGTTAACTCCCAGCAGATTATAAACAGCCTTTCAAATGCAGAAATGCTTCTGACAGGCTCAGACGAAAGCAGTGACTGCTTATCTGCATTGAAATATTGCTCTCAATATCTTGCTGAAATTGCAGAGTATTTACCACAGGCAGAGGGTATCAGCGAGAGAATTACCTCTGCATATTATGAGCTGGAGGATTGCTCGGCAGAAATAGCACAGCTTTCAGCCAGTATAGACACAGACCCTTATCGTCTTGTAGAGATTGAAGAAAGACTTGATTCACTTTACAGGCTTTCTAAAAAATACGGAAGCACAACAGAAGAAATACTTGATTTCTGCTCAAACGCACAAAAGGAGCTTTCTGTATTGGAGGACTATGAATTTAATATGGAAAAGCTACAGGCTGAGTATGATAAGTATTTCAAAATCACAAAGGAGCTTGCTCTTAAGCTGAGTGAACGCAGAAAAGAGATTTCTAAGGAATTTATGGCAAAGGTAAAGGACGAAATGACCTATCTTGATATGCCTAATGTAAATTTAAGGGTGAATATCGAGAGATGCCCACTTAATGAAAACGGCTGTGATAAGCTGGAATTCCTTATTTCTGCAAATCCTGGTGAAGAGCCAAAGTCTGTA
>JAXJDU010000128.1:0-7119 GCA_036301785.1 Acutalibacteraceae bacterium
TCTAAATCCATATCGCTGACTGAATTTGCGTTGTTAACAATAATTGCAATACCGTCGTAAGCTAACACTGTACCTTTAAGACCTTCTGCGATTTCCTCGTCCTTAAGGTTTCTTGAAGACAGACCGATATCGCAAGTTCCTTCTTTAACAGCCTTGATACCTGAGCTTGAACCTGTAGGATTATAGGTTACTGTGATACCTTTCTCTGTTTCAAATGCCTCTCCTAATGCTCCGATTACCTTCTCCATAGAAGTTGAGCCGTCTGTTGTTACTGTTTCACTTGTGTTGCCGCAGCCTGCGAATACTGTACACATTAAAATCGCTGCCAGCACTAAACTGAGAATTCTTTTCATAAATCTTTAATATCCTTTCTGTGGTTATTTCTTTCGTCCACAGTTATAGTGTAATTTCAGGCTGTAAAATTCGTAACCCAAACGATGTAAAATCGAAGTAAAACAAAACAGCAAATCTTCAATACAACTTGAAAATTTGCTGTCTATTTACATTTTATAGCTTTCTGTTATGGGTTTACACTAGATAAGTCTTTGGCTTATCTGTAGATAATACTTTCATTTACTATTTCTCTCGCTCTGTTTTGGATGTTATTCATCAGTAATTCCTCCGATTACACTAATATTCTACGAAGAATTTGAAAGAATCACAAATATGCGAGCGAGAACTGTGTGTAACTGCCGATAAAACCTATATTAAAATAAATCCATTATTAACATTCGTACCACTAACAAAGTGAAACACCCTCTTATTAATACAACGCAATTTTCACTACAACAAATTATGTATAAACACAACAAAGGTCTCGATTTTCATCGAGACCTTTGTTTTTTAGGAATTCTAATTTTTCAAAATTTCAATTTCCGTCTTCAGAAACTCACATAGTTCTTTTCTACTATTAAAGCTTTTAATAACCTTAGAATCCTTTTCAACTATAATGTTATAATTGCCATTTTCATTAACAATATATCTGGTTGTCTCTCCACTTTCATCTACATATAAAGACATATACTCCTCCGTAAGCATTGCGTATTCTCTTATTTCTTCCATAATTTCAGGATTGTAAGGATGTACAACAATTTGCTCATTAATACCCTTTATAAATTGTTCAGGATATTTAAACTTTTCTTCATACTTAGTTATATATTCTGAAGGTAAGCTTTGAAGCTCTTCCCTATCAATTGGTGCATAGCATATAAAAAAGTTACCTGCGATAATATCTATAATTTCTCGCTTACTTTCTTCTTGCATAAAGCATCTTTCTACTTTCCAGCCATCTTCACCTCCATGTTCGGCTACCATATAACGATCTATCCTTACATTGTTATCTGTGCCATCTATACAAGAGGCATATATGGAATATCCATACATGCCTTCAATAAAAGCCTTATTTTTGCTGGAGATAACATAAGTACGACTTTCTTCTGAGTAAGATTGAGTAAAGCTATCTTCTGTGAAAACCACATAGCCTACTATATGATTACCGTCTTTCTTTGCCTGACGAAATCTATGCCTCATCTGTTCATAGGTTAGTTCAATATTCTTTGGCTCACTATAAATCGCACGATTTAAAGGTAGTCCGTTTTGCTTTCCTTCTTCATTACAAACAATAGCACAATCATCATTGAACGGTTTATATAATTGAATGTATCCACCAACCAATTTTTGCATTGCTGAAAGAGAATGCTCTATCTCCACTACTTTCGGAAATCTTTTTGGTTCAACAAGCAACACTGAGATGGTGTTTTTGCCTATAGTAGTATTATTGTTTTGTTTTTCCATTAATTCTTCTCCTCTATATATTTAATCATTTCCTCAAAGCCTTCTTTTACTTCTTCAATTGCTTCGTTTAAATAACTGGCATCTAAAACCCACATTAAATCGTGATGAATACCTTTCGGGTCAATAATAAAAACTTCCCACCAGTTATTATCCTCGAAGATTAGTTCTTCATTTTCTATCGCTTTGTAAAGCTCTGTGTCATTCTTTAAATAGCTACGCATTTCACTATAAAACACACCAGCATTATTTTTGTCCTTTACATAGACTTCGGTTTCATTGTTTGGAACATACACAGCATTCACATCACCAATAGCTTCAATCAATGCTGTGTATCCTTTGTACTTGATTCTAACACACTCTCCACCGTACCAATAATGCGATTGATGGTCATTATCTATGACATCTGTAATTGAAATCTTCATTTTTTAAGCTCCTTTTACGCATATCCCACAAGTGAACCTATCTTTTCCTAATATGGACCGTGATTTGCGTATCTGTAAACCTGTCCTTTAAGAGGCCCTTCTTCCATAACTGTAATCACACCTTTGGTATATCCATTTAGACCTGCTATTATATAACAATCGTTCAAGGTTAGTCGTTTTTGCTCTTCTGGTGGAATTATATTTACACACTTTTCTTCAAATATAATATGTATCATACTCATAGAAGAAAGAATGTTGTAATTACCATCAAGTATCATCTATCTCACTCCAAACTAAATTAAGTAATAATAACACCATTATACATTACTGCATAGTGTCTTGACTTGTTTACGTTTAGGTTTTTGACTATCTCAACAGCATAATCATAGCTCTCAGCCCAAGCAATCGCTTTCCAAGCTAGCATACCATTTACTACTGTGCTTTCACAAATTGTATACTTTATAAAAATCACCTTTCTTATTTAATCAAACATCCCTAGCACTGTACCAAGCTTAAGAATTGAACTAACAACTAGTTCCAATTCCTTGCCACTGATGTTACACATATTATAATAAGTTTCTATTGAATTTTCTTTTTTGGAAAATTCAACCACAAAGCCTTTTTCAATTTCTTGCTTTTCACCATTGTTATATTCAATGGTAATTTTTTCTACAAACTTGTCTTTTGCCACTCTCACCTCTCCTTTTTGTATTCTTTTAGTACACACCCATTACAGGGTGGCACATTACATTCTCTATTTTTTCAAAAATGGACATTCGTTAAAAGGACAGTTATTAGTAATGTTGTGTTTATTTGCTGATTTCTCAATAATAAAAATTTTCCTTTCTTTTTTATTTTTTGCTTTTCCTCGTGTTGCCAGGATGACTAATCACTGGACTTTCCCTTTCTGAATTTATAAAATAAAAAACACCTATTCCGAATGTTTTTTCAAACAATCAAAATAGGTGTTATTAATAAAATAATTATATAGCTAAAAGCTTTTTCAAAGAGATATAGTTATCCCGTTGATTTGACAAATTAAATTTGTCCTCAAGTCTTACTTCATTACCAATAAAGTAAGCTAACTTTAATGCTCTTAACGGCATTTAAAAATAAACTAATCAGTTTAAATAACATTGATATTGTAACATTATTTGCATAAATAAGCAAGAGCTTAGACGCGTTCTTAGAAAAACTCGCAACTTCCTACTCACTTTTCAAGCAACTTTAATATTACTTAGCTTTTTATTAGCATACGGTAACCATATTTGCTTAACATACTCCATTACTGTATCATCAGGCTTTGAGTTATGATAGGCATAACACTGTAAAAGCTTTTTGCTTTTTAGTGAATATTCTGCTGTAACAAAAGGTTCATCTGGTGTTTCTGAATGACGAATAAAGAAAATCAGAGATTCTTCTCTTATAAACTTTTGATCGTAATTCATACGCCCAACACAATGGTCAAGAATTTTTCCTTCCTGAATTAGTTCATCAGGACTTTTTGCAATAATAGCAACATAATTATCTTTACCATCATATTGCAAATTAGAATACTTATCTGCCACGCTTTCAAATTTTGCGTAAAGCTCTTTTCTTTTTCGTTCATCTTCAATTGCTTTTGCTGTACTATATTCATCTATGCGTATATCGTGCCAATGCATAAAATCGTGTGGAAAACAATTTTTATCCTCTTTCATATCTAAGCCAAGATAATTACAAGCCTTTATATAGTCCAAATACAAGTGGGATGATATATTCTGTTTAAGGATATAGTTTATATACGAACTATAATCTCCTTTGAATAATTCTTTGATTGGTTCATATTCCTTGCTGAAGCTTATCTTTCTCTTTTCTTCTGCATACACCTGAACTGCTTTTAATGGTTCATTTCTGTTATACGCTTGTAAAATGGAATATATGTAATATTTTCTGCTAGATAATTCGCTGTGATTTGCAAATAACCATTTTCTAAAAGCCTTATCCTTTGCAGTCTTCTTTAACAGCATTATGCTTTTTGAATATTGCGATAAGCCAAACTTCAAAAAATATTCAGCTTGTGGGTATCTTTCGTAAATTCTAAGATACTCGAAGAGGTCAAAATCAGGGTACAATTCATAAGCACTATACTGATATTCAGGAAATTTATCTATGTACTCTTTATTTACAATAGGAGCATACAGATTGAAGTATTTATCATCAACCACTCCCCATTCTCCATCTTCGTACCACTTTTTATATTTTGTAAGACCTTCCTCATACCAGCCAACTACATATCCGCCAAGATAAAAGAAAGCTATGTCTTTTACAAAAGCTTCTTCTGAGTGTATTCCGTGTACTACACATTGCTTGCAATAAAACTCATTGCCTTTATTCTTTACGGCTACATAAACCTGCACAAGCTCTTTATCATTTTTAGTTAAATAGGAATAGTATCTTGTTTTTCCACTCGGTACGGAAAAAGCTTGCTTGTCCCTTTTTTTGATTCGCTCAAGAATGTATTTGGGTATTGGCTTTATTTTTTCAATTTTCATTGGAATCACCGCCCATTAAATCAAATAAAGACATTTGCAATTTTTCTGTTTTAGCTTCTTTATTTGCAACTTTCGGAGATGATAATGGTGTAGCATCTGATTGTTGAGTTATTTTATTTTTTGTCTTAGGTGCTGACTTGCTTTTTTCGTATTTAGTACCATCTTCGTTGTATAAAGTACCTTCAATACTATCTTCATCGAAATAGTGAATAGCCCAACCAAAAACTATACTGGACTCAACACACGCACTTCTAGCGTTTGTGCCTGCTTGCTTACGAGCTTCCTCTGCTGCATAAACCATAAAGCTACCCAGGTCTTTTTTATTTATTAAAGTCTTGCCGTCCTTTTCAACAGGGACTCCATTGTTAATCTTGTCAATAAGAGCTTCGCTTGCATTTTTCGCAAGATAATCCTTGACTATTTCTTCTGTTGGATTGTTGGCTGTAATATTTAATTCTTTCATAATTTCATATCCTTCTTTGAATTTTAAATTTGTGTATTCTTATACTTTACTGCTATAAGGCTTTGGCTGAATATAAATCAATATATTGTCGTTGCAAATCTTAATTTCCTTGATATTTGCTTCAAGCTCATAAGGCATACCATGACTCATAAGCCAACGCAAGCTCTTCGCTGTGCAAACAATATCCAAGCCTTCCTTAACAGTAACAGGAATATCGTCACTTGCTACACTTGTTAGATTAAGAAATTCTAATACCGTAATTTTTTTCTTTGCCATTATTGTTTTACCTCACTTAGTTAGACCTAAATATGAAGTCGCTATCTCTGTCTTGCATTTTAAAAAAACTTCAACCTCTCTATCTGCCCAATGAACATCTCCATTAGCTTCAGCTTTTAAAGCTTTTTCTTTTGCCTTTTCTGTTGAGTCAGCTTCTACTTCAACGAATCCATATTCGTGTGAAGTTATTGCTATTGTATATTTCATTTTAATTTACCTCCGTAATATATAGTTTTGAATGATTATCTCAATAACGCCCATTTTCACCAGCATCAAAAATCCAATCACCATCTTCATATACAACCCAGCTATTCTTTCGGGTCAGTTACTTTTCTGCAATGATATTATCAGCAAAAACTTCTTTTGCTTTCGCAAAAGAATGTGCAACACTAAGAATCGTGCTATCGTTTTCTACATTAGAAGCCCATACAAGAGAGACCACATAATGTTTCATAAAGCACTTCTCCTATCTACGAATTTTCTAAATTAGAAAATTCTGAAAAGCATACATAACATTCATACTCCTTGTTGAACCCATAAGTTTCTACATACTTCTGAAATGTGATAAACTCTTCTTCAGCTTCTACAAAATTTACCCATTCGAGTACTAACTGGTTTATATCCGAAAACTTGTAGCCGTGGTCTATCAACCAAGATAAGCAATATTTATCATACAAACCATTATCTGTACCTTCGTCAGCTTTCTTTCCATAATGGAATATACTTCTTTGCAAAGGGAGTGATTTAGCATACTCTGAAAACTTCAAATAAGGTCTTTCATTGCTGTACCATTTACTGATGATTTCGTACAAATAGCTTATACCATAGCCATCAATCAATAAATCTGGCAAAGATAGCGGCTTGATGAGCTTAATAATCGCTTTAAACTTTGTATTAACAACCTTTACAGCATCATTAATATTTCTATTTTCTGCATCACAAACATCACAGCCTGTACAATGACTTTTACAATTCTTCATTGTATAATCGCACACGAGCTTTTTTCTTTTGAGATACCCGATTATATTATCTGTGTTCGGATCAACTATCTTGCCGTAACTCTGCACTATCTCAATGGCTACTTTAGGTTCATCATCCTCATAAGAGCAGATTTCACAACGCTCACATCCACTTTCATCATACAGAGCGTTTTTTTCAGTACATATCTTTCTTTTGATTTTAAGATATTTTTGAACAGTCATAATTCCCTCCTAAAAATAATGCAGCAAGAACTTTATCTAAAAATTCTTGCTGCATTTTGTTTTTATATTTTTGTTAAGTCGTCAGACTCGTTACTAAGTCTTCAAGCTCTATTTTGGTAGCATCACGATTATCTATTTGCATTTCACGCAGAATCTCCACAGAACAACTACCTTGCCAATCATTATCTATATTCTCTACATCATCCCATTCCTCTCCTATTCGATAGAGTAAATATGGAACGTTTTCTAAATAAGAATATAATTCTTCTACATCAGAATACCAATTGCACCACGCATAAAATCCCCAAATGCAGAGATTGTAAAATAAAGTGTGTAAGTTATAAAAATAGCTTGCACACTTTTTGCATTTGAAGATAAGTGTGCTACAATATAAAGAAAGGACAAAAAAGGAATGAACAGAATGACAA
>JAXJDU010000129.1:0-3972 GCA_036301785.1 Acutalibacteraceae bacterium
AACGAGCCTATGCTCAACGAGCTTAAGTATATTCTTGGAGAGGATTCTGTTTTCTTATCCTTATATTTCTTAAGCTGAATTTGTTTTTTTTGCTTTAATTTATTAAAGTTTTACTTGAAAAAATTTAATACTGACCTTATAATAGAGAGTATGATTTTATATTATTAATAAAAAATATATTTTAGGGGTTGAAATTTATGTCAGAAAAAGCAATAGCTATATTAACAAGTGGTGGTGACGCACCAGGTATGAACGCTGCTGTGCGTGCAGTGGCAAGAGCAGCACTATGCAAGGGTATGCGTTGCATTGGTGTACGCAGAGGCTTTAATGGCTTGTTGAATGGTGATGTTTTCGAGATGAATCTGCGTACAGTATCAGGCATTATACACCGTGGTGGTACAATGCTGTACACAGCAAGAAGTAAAGAGTTTGCTACACCAGAGGGCTTTAAGCGTGCTGCTGAAACCTGCAGAAATCTTGGTGTAGTAGGTGTTGTTGTAATCGGTGGCGATGGCTCGCTTAAGGGTGCAAGAGCCTTAACTAATGAGGGTGTGCTTTGTGTGGGTATTCCTGGTACAATCGATAACGACCTTGCCTGCAGTGAATATACAGTCGGCTTTGATACAGCAATGAATACTGCAATGGAAATGATAGACCGTATTCGTGACACAGCACAGTCACATGACCGTTGCAGCGTTATTGAGGTTATGGGCAGAAGATGTGGTGATATTGCACTTCAGACAGGTATTGCAGTAGGTGCTACAGCAATTCTTGTGCCAGAAAGAGAATTTGACCTTGACCGTGATGTTATCGAAAGAATGAGAGCTACACAGAAAACAGGTAAAAAGAACTTTACCGTAATTGTAGCAGAGGGTGTAGGCAATTCTGAAGAAATCGCAAAGTATATTCAGGAAAAAACAGGCGTAGAAACCCGACTGACCGTTTTAGGCCATGTACAGCGTGGTGGCAGACCAACCCTGCGTGACAGAGTTGTTGCAAGTGCAATGGGACACAAGGCAGTTGAGCTTCTGTCACAGGGTATAGGCAACCGTGTGGTAGCAATGACAAACGGAAGAATAGTTGACTATGATATAACAGAAGCACTGCAGCGTGAAAGAGTATTTGATGAGGAGCTTTATCAGATTGCTCTTGATCTGTCTATTTAATATAAAATTTAAAATAAAATTTTAACACTTAACATCATTAAGATAGTAAGGGATAATAAGAGGAACAGGGAGAAAAAATATGTTAAGCAGAAAGGTGCTATCAATATTATTGTGTTCAGCTATAATTCTGAGTACAGTAACACTTACAGCAATTTCAGCATCGGCTGAAGAAGCAGATTATTCGCAGTCAGGTGCTTACACCGAGGAAGTTTTTGATAATGCTACATCACAGATGGTAATAAATGTAAGCATAAACGATATTAATACCCGTGGCTTTCATGCAGCTGTTCAGGCTGCTCTCGATACTGCAAGAGACAGAGCCACAGACAATACCAACTACAGAGTAGTAGTTCCTGCCGGTTCATACACTACAAAGTATTCGCTTAAAATTTACAGCAACACCTACCTTTGCCTTAAAGGTGTTACTATAACACGAGACTCAGACTCGGTTTCTAATATCATAAGAACAGGCACTACAGATTCTGCCACTGAAGGTGTGACAGGATATCTGAATTATAGAAATATTACTATAGACGGAGGAACCCTGAACGGTAACGGAACCCGTAATACTGTAGTAAAGCTTGCTCACGGAACAAATATCGCAGTTATCAACGCCGCTTTACATAATGTAAATAACGGCCATATGATGGAGGTTGCCGGTATAGATGGACTGATTATCAGAAACTGCAGCTTTTCAGATCAGAGAATGGATTCAGCATTAATCGGCTACGAGGCTATACAGCTTGATATTTTAGTTCAATCTCATTTTGTGGGATACAGGTCAGAGGATATCCCGATGAAGAATGTTCTTATCGAGGGCTGTGGCTTTTACAACTGTCCAAGAGGTATAGGAAGCCATACAGGTGTATTGAACAACCCGTTTGACGGAGTAAAAATTAAAAACTGTACATTCGAAAACATGGGCAGTGTTGCTATTCAGGGACAAAACTGGATAAACTGCGAAATAACAGGAAATATAATTAATAATGCACCAAGAGGCATAGCAATTTACTCTACTATGGATAAGGGCAAAGGGACATACACCTCAAGTGTGCTTGCTGTTGAGGGTAACACTGCTTCTCATGTAACAAATGCTTATATCCCTGTCGATAACCACAATATAACAATCTCAGACAACATAATAGCCAGGTGTGGATATATAAAGGATAATTACGCTTCGTACAGCTCAGGAGGTATTACTGTAGTAGGCTACGACCTTCAGACTGTTCACTCTAAAAATTCAGATGGCAGTGGTGGCTTGCCAATAGGCAATTATTATGTAAAGGGTGTTACAATCCAGAATAATACTATCGACACCAAGGGCCATGGTATTCGTCTGGTTGATACAAAATCGGTAGTAGTAAAGGATAACACCATCAGCTGTTCACCAAATCCTTTTGATACTGCAAATTATCATGGCATTTTTGTACACGAGGGTGAAGCAGACACCATAGCAAATAACAAGGTGTACAATGCCTCTGTAAATGGTATTTATGTTTACAAGCAGGGCTATGTAAATAATATATCCAATAATATTGTTTCAAGTGCAAACAACTACGGAATCAGTATTGATAAATCAAATGCTTTTTCAATAAATTATAATACAGTAAAAGACTCTGCCTCAAACGGTATACACATAACTAACGGTAGTACAGTGCTTAATGATATCTCAAATAATTCAGTCACTAACGCAGGCTATCACGGTGTAAGTGTAATTGGTGCTTCTTGTGGTGGTAAAATTTCTGACAATACTGTTATTGAGTCTGCCAGAAATGTTGTTAATATAAGTGCCGACAGCACAGCAAATGTAGGTGCAAACTATACAGCTGCAGTTTCGTCAGTTTCTCTTGATAAAAAATCGCTTACCTTAGAAGTAGGGGGAAGCTGTACACTTACTAAAACAATAAGTCCTTCAAATGCTTCAACAAATTGCACATGGACAAGCAGTAACCCAGCCGTTGCTGCTGTAGATTCAAATGGCAATGTAACTGCTGTAGGAGAAGGTATTGCAACTATAAGCGTAACAAGCAACAATGGTAAAACTGCCAGCTGCAAAGTAACTGTAGAAAGCGATACAACAACAATAGCTCTGGATAAATCAAGTATAATTCTTGGTGCAGGAGAAACCTACACTCTTACAAAGACTGTAACACCTGCAGATACAATCTGTACATTCTCAAGCAGTAACCCAGAAGTTGCAACGGTAGATTCTTATGGTAAAATAACAACTAAGCAGACAGGTACTGCAACCATTACATTAAGCACACAAAAGGGTAAAACTGTGTCTTGTACAGTAACAGTAAAAAATGCCCCTAACTCGATAGTACTTAATAAAACAACTGTTATGCTAGGTGTTGGCGAAAGCTTCGACCTTAACAGCACACTGACAAAAAATACTGCTTCTTACAGCATTGAATATTCAAGCGATAATACACAGGTTGCCACTGTTGCAGCAGACAGTGGTATGGTAACTGCCACTGGGGCTGGTACTGCAATAGTTACAGCTAAAACCTATAACGGTAAATCTGTTACCTGCAAGATTAATGTAAGAAATGCACCCGACTCAATATCTCTTAACAAAAAAAGCGTAACATTGGGCGTTGGCGAAACATTCGACCTCAACAGCTCGTTACCAGCAGGTACAGCTTCTTATAGTGTAGTGTTTTCAAGCGATAACACAGCTGTAGCAAGTGTTATGTCAGCTGGTGGTATGGTAACTGCTAATCAGCCAGGTACAGCTACAATTACAGTAGCAACCTACGACGGCAAAACTGCTACCTGTAAGGTTACTGTTAAACACAAGAGC
>JAXJDU010000130.1:0-7925 GCA_036301785.1 Acutalibacteraceae bacterium
AAAAAGGCTTTACCCAAACTTTAAGTTTTGGTTTGTGCGAGTTTTAAAGTCACCGATAAACTACAATTTGTTCTTTCAACAAAAACGCTGTACAGCTATGATTGACTGTACAGCGTTTTTATCTGTATTTTAAATTCTGATTTTACCAATAACCCAGCACCTTTTGCATTACAAGGCTTACCAGTGTAATCATCACCCAGCAGCTAAAGCCCATGGCAATCGGTTTACCACCCTTTTTGATAAGAGCTATAATATTTGTATTCAGACCAATAGCACACATTGCCATTGCAATAAAGAATTTAGCAAGCCACTTTGCAGACTGCACAAAATAGCTGCTGTACAGCTCTGTAAAGCTACCCATAGGCAGGCTTGTAACCAAGGTTGTAATCAATGAAGCCACTACAAAATAAATTATAAACCATGGGAAGATTTTTTTCATAGAAACAGCAGTGCCCTTTTCGCCTTGCTTTTTAGCCTTTGCTGTTCTTACAAAGGCTAATACTAATGTTATCGGTATAATTGCAAGTGTGCGTGTAAGCTTTACTGTTGTAGCCTGTGCAAGCACCAAGCCGTTTGTAGCCTTCATACTGTCCCATGCAGAGGCAGCAGCAGTTACCGAAGATGTATCGTTAATTGCTGTACCAGAAAAAAGTGCAAAGCCCTCATTGGTTAAGCCTATTGCATTGCCAAGTGTAGGGAAAATCAATGCTGCAATTACATTAAAAAGGAATATTACAGAAATTGATTGTGCTATCTCTTCGTCATCAGCTTCTATCACAGGTGCAGTAGCAGCCACAGCAGAGCCACCACATATAGATGAGCCTACACCGATTAATGTTGCAACCTTTTTATCTACCTTTAAAAGCTTACACATTACAGCTGCTACAATCAATGAGGTTGCTATGGTAGAAATAATAATAGGCAAGCTTCTGCCACCTACTGATAATACTGTTTTGATATTAAGCGTAAAGCCTAAAATAATTACTGCCCATTGCAGTATTTTTTTAGATGTAAAGGCTATACCCTGCTTTACACTATTTTTTACTGCGAGCTTCGGGCAGATTGCTGTTACAAGCATACCAAAAACAATAGCAAACACCGGTGCTCCTATAACCTCAAACGAAAAGCCTGCCACGCTGAGTGTAGCTAAAAAAGTAGAAATACCGGCAATTATTACACATATAATAATGCCTATACCCTTTTCTTTTATGAATTTCATTTTAATAGTCCTCCATAATCCTATAAAAATAATATAAACATTTTAGCTTATAAGAGCTTTTTTTGCAATATAAAAGATAATTTATTTTAATTACTGTTATTTATGGTGTTTAAAGTGATTTTATTCAACAAAAAAGGTTAAAAATCACCTTTAGGTATTGCCAATTAGTAATCGTTGGGTTATAATATAATCTGTATTTGTATTTAATTTTTTGACTGCTGTCAAGGAGGAATTAGAAAAATGGAAAGAACAGAACAACTATACGAGGGTAAAGCTAAAAAGGTATTCGCTACTGACAACCCTGATTACTGCATTGTATCATACAAGGACGATGCTACAGCTTTTAACGGCTTGAAGAAGGGCACAATCGTTGGTAAGGGTGTAGTAAACAATAAAATGTCTAACTACCTGTGCCAGATGCTGGAGGAAAAGGGTATTCCTACTCACTTTGTAGAAGAGATTAACGACCGTGACGCTGTTGTTAAGAAGGTAGAAATTGTACCTCTTGAGGTTATTGTAAGAAATAAGGCTGCTGGTAGCCTTTCAAAAAGACTTGGTCTGCCAGAGGGCACTCCAATGAAAACTACAGTTCTTGAGTTCTGTTATAAAAATGATGATCTTGGCGATCCAATCGTTAACGAGTATCACATTCTTGCAGCAGAGCTTGCTACAAAGGAAGAAGTAGAAATCATCAGTGAAATGGCTCTTAAGATCAACGAAATCCTATGCGACTTCTTTAAGGGTGCAAAGATTGACCTTATCGACTTTAAGCTGGAGTTTGGTAGATTTAAGGGTGAGATTATTCTTGCTGACGAGATTTCTCCTGATACATGCCGTTTCTGGGACGCTGACACTCAAGAGAAGCTGGACAAAGACCGTTTCCGTAGAGATATGGGTGGCGTTGAAGAGGCTTACGCAGAGATGATGCGTCGTATCGGTTTAGCATAATTAAATAAATTAAGTTAAACAATATAAATTCTTAAATAATTTAAGGAGTTGTAATAATGAAAAACGCTTATGAATCACCTTTATCATCAAGATATTGCAGCAAAGAGATGAAATATATCTTCTCTCCTGACATGAAGTTCCGTACATGGCGTAAGCTTTGGATTGCTCTTGCAGAAACAGAAATGGAGCTTGGCTTACCTATTACACAGGAGCAGATTGACGAGCTGAAGGCTAACGCAGACAACATCAACTATGAGGTTGCAGAAGAAAGAGAAAAGATTGTGCGTCACGATGTAATGTCACATGTTCATGCATATGGCGAGCAGTGTCCAAAGGCAAAGGGTATTATCCACCTTGGTGCTACCTCTTGCTATGTTGGTGATAATACAGATGTTATTATTATGACAGAGGCGTTAAAGCTTATAAGAAATAAGCTTGTTACAGTTATTCGTAACCTATCAAAATTTGCTGACAAATATAAAGACCTTCCAACACTTGGCTTTACTCATTTTCAGCCTGCACAGCCAACAACTGTTGGTAAGCGTGCTACACTTTGGATTCAGGATTTGCTGATGGATTTAGAGGATGTTGAGTATCAGCTTTCTAAGGCTAAGCTGCTTGGCTCAAAGGGTACAACAGGTACACAGGCAAGCTTCTTGGAGCTATTCGAGGGTGACCACGAAAAGTGCCGTCTGCTTGATAAGAAAATCGCAGAGAAAATGGGCTATCAGGGCTGCTTTGCTGTTTCAGGCCAGACATATTCCCGTAAGCTTGATTCTCAGTTCTTAGCTGTGCTAAGTGGTATTGCTCAGTCTGCTTCAAAGTTCTCTAACGATATCAGACTTCTTCAGCACTTAAAAGAGATTGAAGAGCCATTTGAGGCAAATCAGATTGGTTCATCTGCTATGGCTTACAAGCGTAACCCTATGCGTTCAGAGAGAATTACATCACTTGCAAGATATGTAATGTGTGACGCTCTTAACCCAGCTATCACAGCTGCTACACAGTGGTTCGAGAGAACACTTGACGACAGTGCCAACAAGCGTATAAGCGTTGCAGAGGCATTTTTAGGTGTAGACGCTATTCTTAACCTGTATGCAAATGTTTCTGACGGTCTTGTTGTTTACGAAAAGGTTATCGAGCAAAGACTAAGAAAAGAGCTGCCATTTATGGCTACAGAAAATATAATGATGGACGCTGTTAAGCGTGGTGCTGACAGACAGGTGCTGCACGAGCAGATTCGTACACACTCAATGGCTGCTTCTAAGGTAATTAAAGCAGAGGGTGGCGAAAATGACCTGCTAGAGAGAATTGCAAACGATGAGGCATTCGGTGTAACACTTGAGGAGCTTGTTTCTATTATTTCTCCAGAGAAGTATGTAGGCAGAGCACCACAGCAGACAGAGGAATTTTTGAAAGAGGTTGTAGAGCCGGCTTTGGCACCATACAGCAACCTTGCTACAGAGCAAGCAGAAATTAATGTATAATCCCCTTTAAAAATAAAATTAGGAGTGACATAAAAATGGTAAAAGCTATTGTCGGTGCCAACTGGGGCGACGAAGGCAAGGGCAAAATTACTGATGTACTTGCATCAGAATCTGATATAGTTATTCGTTTTCAGGGTGGTAGTAACGCTGGTCATACTATCGTAAACAATTACGGTAAGTTTGCACTGCATCAGCTACCTTCAGGTGTATTCCACAGCCATATAACTAATATTATCGGTAATGGTGTTGCACTTAGCGTAGAAAACTTTGTTAAAGAAATGAAGGAGCTTGAAGAGCGTAATGTTCCAAAGCCAAACATTCTTATTTCTGACAGAGCACAGATTGTAATGCCATATCACATTGCATTCGATTGCTACGAGGAAGAGCGTCTGGGCAAAAACTCTTTTGGTTCTACAAAAAGTGGTATTGCACCTTTTTACTCAGACAAGTATTCTAAAATCGGATTCCAGGTAAACGAGCTTTACGATGATGTTGACACACTAAAGGACAAAATCAAGAGAGTTCTTGAGGTTAAAAACGCAACACTGAAAAACCTTTACGGCAAAGAGCCAATTTCTGAGCAGGAAATCTTTGACAAGCTTATGGAGTATAAAGAGATGCTTGCACCTTATGTTGCAGATACATTCTCATTTATATACGACGCTGCAAAGGCTGGCAAGAATATTCTTCTTGAGGGTCAGCTTGGTGCTTTAAAGGATACAGATTTCGGTATCTACCCTATGGTTACATCTTCAAATACAATTGCAGGCTATGGTGCAGTTGGTGCTGGTGTTCCACCATACGAGATAAAGGAAATTGTAACTGTTGTTAAGGCTTATTCAAGTGCAGTTGGTGCTGGTGAGTTCGTTTCTGAGATATTCGGCGAGGAAGCTGACGAGCTAAGAAGAAGAGGCGGCGACGGTGGCGAATATGGTGCTACAACAGGCAGACCAAGAAGAATGGGCTGGCTTGACCTTGTTGCTACACGCTACGGCTGTAGAGTTCAGGGTGCTACTCAGGTGGCATTTACTGTTCTTGATGTACTTGGCTACCTTGACGAAATTCCAGTATGCGTTGCTTACGAGCTTGACGGTGAGAGAATAGACTACTTCCCATCTACTACAAAGCTAAAGAGAGCAAAGCCAATCTTCGAAACTCTGCCAGGTTGGAAGTGCGACATTTCTCATATCACTAATTATGATGAGCTACCAGAAAACTGTAAGAAGTACATAGAATTTGCAGAAAAGCACATTGGTGTACCTATTACAATCGTTTCAAACGGTGCTAAGAGAGAAAATATAATTTATAGATAAAAATTATTTATAGATAAAAAATCAGCCTTTTGGATATTTGCTTATCCAAAAGGCTTTTTTGTGGAGTTTTTCAGATTATTATTTTTTCAGATTATTTTCCTTATCAAAGAAGGCTCTCTCTAAAGCAGCATATTCATCTTCAGAGCATACTTCCTTACACTTCTTTTTATACTCAGCAGAACGCTTCAGCATATCATTTATTTTAACACAAGGAAATTCAGTACATTGATTACATTTATCTACACCGTGATTTTTTGTACATTCTACTAGCTGATATGTACATTGCTTATGTGAAGAACAGCCTGTGCAGGCTATTTCTTCATTAGATACAACTGATTTTCTCCAGCCTACCCTGTACCATAGCTCTGCAACCTTTTTTAATTCTTCGTTACTATGTGCGTTATATCTGGGACACTCAACGCAATTATCTCCACACAATGTAATTTTTTCTGCCATAATTTCTCCTATACAATTAAATTCAAAGATAATCATTAATTGAATAAATTGCAATTTACCTGTTTGTTTTGTTGTGAGATAATTTATGAATCAGTAAATGTATAATAATACCCACCAGCAAGCCAACAGTAGATACCACTAAGTACCATACAGAATGTACTAAAGCTGACTCATTATAATAGATAAACACAGAGGGAATAAATAATACAGCAACAGCAATCGGATACAGGTATTTTATTTTGCAATTTGAAATTATTCCGATTGTCAAAGAAAGCAGCACTGTTGCAAATATAATTATAAACACCATACCCATCGGGTCAATTTGTATCGCAAACAGAGGATAAAGATAAAACATAAGTAATTGAATAGATAATATTACTATTTCCTTTACATATTTTTTCATATAAATCACTCACTAAAAATTAGACTATTTAAAAAATTGTTATGCTAACTGCTGAAACTTTATAGTTTCAATTAATTGTTACAGTAATTTTTCTGTAATTTTAGTTGCTGATTCAACCAGCTTAGGGCACAGTGTAACAAATAATTGATTATCCAACGCATACTGCTTACCCTCTGTGGTTGATAAGTCACAGCCCAGTAATTCTTTACATAAATAGGAGCCATTTTCTTTTTTGAACAAATCAAGAAATTCTACTGCTATTTCATTGGTTTTCTTTTTGCTTTCTGTATCAGAAACATCTGATTGACCGTATTTCAAACCCAAAGCCATTAAGGCACCAGTGCAGGCACCACATACTTCACCCTTACACATACCACCACCAAAGCAAGCACCAAGCTTAAGGGCTTGCTCTTCGCTTAATCCAAGCTCCTCTGCAAAAGCAGCAAGTACAGCCTGTGAACAATGAAATTTCTGCTCAAAATAATGCCTTGATAATTCTATATGATTCATAAAATACCTCCAGCTTACAACTCTATACTTTTATCTTAAAATCAGATTACTGCACACACTCAAGTGTTATGTTGCCAAGCTTAGCTGCTCGGTATTCGTCAAGTATTGTTACAGCAGCTCGCTCTGTATTTACAACACCACCAGACATCAGCATACCTCTTTTTTTGCCTATTACCTCTAAAAGGTCGTAGGCTTCTATATTTTCAAGGTCTACATCCTGAAGCTTAAAACGCTCAATAAACTGTGGTGTAGGGTATTTGCACATAACCTCAAGCAATCTGAATGCAAGCAGCTCTGTATCCATTACCTGGTCCTTTACTGCACCAGTAAAGGCAAGCTTCTCTCCTACCTCCTGGTCGTCAAACTTTGGCCACAGCACACCAGGGGTGTCTAAAAGCTCTAGTCCACCACCTATAGAAAACCACTGGTTACCCCTTGTTACACCTGGTCTGTCCTCTACCTTTGCACTGTCCTTTTTAGCCATTCTGTTTATAAATGAGGATTTGCCAACATTAGGAATACCAACAATCATAATGTGTATGCTTCTGTTTTTCATACCCTTGGCTTCCCATTGCTCTATTTTGTCGGCAAGCACCTCTCTGACTGTTGGAATAAATTTATTTAAGCCCTTGCCGGATTTGCAATCTACTGGAATAGCAGTGATATTGTGCTTTTTGTAGTAATCAACCCATCTGCTTGTCTGTGCCTTGTCTGCCATATCGCATTTATTCATAAGAATAATTCTTGGCTTGTTCTGTATAAGCTGGTCAAGGTCTGGGTTGCGACTGCTTACAGGGATTCTTGCGTCGATAATTTCTGCAACGATATCTACAAGCTTAAGGCTTGCCTGAATCTTTCTTTTTGTTTTGGTCATATGACCAGGGAACCATTGAATATTCTGAACTTGGCTCATGTTAAACCTCCGTTAATATACATACGAAATTTTATCAAATGGGTACACTACACATTGCACCTTACCGATAATATCTTTTTTATCTACCAGCTGAATACGCACACTTCTGCTGTCAACCGAAACGGCTCGGTTATCACCCATTACAAAAACCTTACCCTCTGGTATAACATCAGGAATTTCCCATTCCACACCAGTAAATGTATCAGATGAAACATAAGGCTCGTGTATAACCTTACCATCAACATAAACTTCACCGTTGTCGGTATCAAAGCCTATTGTCTGACCCTCTACAGCGATTATTCTTTTTATAAATGCGTTATCTATATTGTACTCGTTATCTGTATTATTGTTTGGAGCAACTGCTACAATATCACCCTGCTTCAGGCTGAAGTCAAAAGGAATTATATCACTTAGCTCATCAGTAAACGGGTAACTGGTGGTGATAAAAACTAAATCATTATTATGAAGTGTGTTTTGCATAGACGGGCCATCAACCACAGCAAACCTGCATACAAAGGTGAGCAGTATTATCACAACAGCTATTGTTAAAAAAATTGGTTTAAGGATATAATAAGTAAAGTTTTTACTTTCGTTTTTCATATTACGCACTCCCCTCTGTTTGGTAAAATTTTAGCACATTTAAGCCATTTAGTCAATTTTAAGTACACTATTTCTG
>JAXJDU010000131.1:0-3209 GCA_036301785.1 Acutalibacteraceae bacterium
GGACTGATATTCACCACTGAAGTTAAGGTCTATATCAGGGGTTTTGTCACCCTCAAAACCAAGGAAGGTTTCAAAAGGTATTTCGTGACCATCCTGTAAATACTGTGTGCCACATTTAGGGCAATTTTTGTGAGGTAAATCAAAGCCAGAGCCATATTCGCCGTGTGTGAAAAACTCGCTGTTTTGACAATTTGGACAAACATAGTGTGGACAAAGTGGGTTAACCTCTGAAATACCTGACATTGTAGCAACGAATGACGAGCCAACCGAGCCTCGTGAGCCAACAAGATATCCATGTGCTTCACTGTCGGCAACAAGCTTCTGGGCAGTCATGTACAGTACAGAGAAGCCGTATTTTGTAATAGCTCCAAGCTCTCTGTCGAGTCGCTCCTTTACAATTTCTGGTAAAGGGTCACCGTACTTTTTCTTTGCTCTCTCCCATGTAATAGAGATAAGCTCCTCCTCTGCACCATCAATAAATGGTGGGAATACACCTGGTGGAATTGGACGAACCTGCTCTACCATATCGGCAATTTTATTCGGATTTTCTACTACAACCTCGTATGCCTTTTTCTCTCCTAAATATTCAAACTCCTTCAGCATTTCTGCTGTTGTTCTGAAGTAAAGTGGAGCCTGGTCCTCGGCGTCTGAAAAGCCCTTTGAGGTCATAAGAATTTTTCTGTATTCGCTTTCGTGAGGGTCCATAAAGTGAACATCACAGGTAGCAACAACAGGTATACCAAGCTGTTCACCAAGCTTTATAACTGTTCTGTTGTAATCCTGCAATTCCTTTTCGTCCTTTGCAGTACCGTTGCGTATCATATAGGAATTGTTTCCGATTGGTTGAATTTCCAGATAATCATAGAATGACGCAATCTCTCTTAGCTCGTTCATTGGTTTGCCAGAAACAATAGCTCTGAAAAGCTCACCTGCTTCGCAGGCACTGCCTATAATAAGACCTTCACGATATTTTACAAGCTCTGACTTTGGTATTCTTGGGTTTCTGTAAAAGTAATTCATATGACCCATAGAAATAAGTCTGTATAAATTTTTAAGACCTACTCTGTTTTTAACCAGAATAATCTGATGGAACGGCTTAAGCTTGTTAGGGTTTGCACCTATGATTTTTGTGTTTATATCCTCTACCCTTGTTATATTATAATCACTTTTAAGTCTGTCAACAAAGCTTATGAATATTTTAGCAAGCATAAAAGCGTCATCTGTTGCACGATGATGATTAAATTCACCAAGTCTTAAATATTCTGCAACAGTATTAAGCTTGTAGTCCTTTATATCTCTTAGTATTGATTTTGCTATTGTAAGTGTATCCACTGATGAATAGTTATATGGTAAATCATTTCTCTCTGCTGCTGCATAGATAAATGATGTATCAAACGGAGCATTATGTGCAACCAATATTGCATTATCACCACAGAAATCCATGAATTTTCTTACTGCCTCATCCTCAAGTGGTGCGTCCTTCACCATATCGTCAGAAATACCAGTTAGCTGTGTTATTTTTGGAGGAATAGGCATCTGGGGATTTACAAAGGTTGAGAAGGTGTCTAGTATCTCACCGTTTTTTACTCTTACTGCACCGATTTCTGTAATTCTGTCTTTATTGGCACTTAAGCCTGTTGTTTCAAGGTCAAAGCAGATAAATTCATCTGCCAGCTCTCGTTTGGCATTGCCCTTAACAGCAGAAATCATATCGTTTACAAAATATGCTTCTGTGCCGTAAATAATCTTTATTTTTTCCTCAATACGCTCTTCGTCCTCTTCGTAAGGCTCTAAACCATAAAACTTCTTTTGCTTTTTCTCATTAAAGGCGATACCGTTTATTTTCTCAGCTGTACTCATAGCCTCTGGGAATGCCTGAGCTACACCATGGTCGGTAATAGCTATTGCCTTGTGTCCCCATTTATTAGCACGCTTTACTAAATCTCCTGCAGCAGTTATGCCATCCATGGATGACATATTTGTGTGCAGATGAAGCTCTACTCGTTTTTTCTCGGCATTATCTACCACATCTGTAAGCTGGGCAGTTGAAATTCCCTTTGCAGAGAAGATAGTATCTCTTGCGTAGCTGTCGTACTCTACTCTACCCTTTACAACTATGATATCACCCTTTTTAATATCAGCAAGGCACTCTGCTTTTTTAGCAGCTTCAAACACCTTTACTGTTATAGAGCTTGTGTAGTCGGTTATGCTGTAATTAGTAATGCAATATTTACCATCTCGTGTAATTTTTGATTCCATATTAAAGATTTTACCCCATATCTGAGTCATACCCAGATCCTCTGTAATATCCTTAATCGGAGTAGGCTTTTCTTTTGTTACTGTGCCATAAATTGAAGTGTAGCTACCTGTAACAAGCTGTGGGAACAATGAAGCCCCACTGCGTATTTCAACGCTTTTGTCTACCTTCTCTACCTTCTGCCTTTCTACCTTTTTAACAGCAGTTTCCATTGCACTGTCGTAGTCTTCTATCTGTGTAACTACAGTTTCTCTTACCTCTTTTTCTATTGAGGTTTCGTGCCTTGAAATATTAAGTGGTACATTCTCATCTACCTCTAACACGCCATCGTATTCAATTTTAAATTCAAGATTAAATTCCTCGTTGATAAGCTTGGCTAATGCCTTATCAAATCCCTTTGCATGCAGGATATTTTTACCACCATGGCTTAGTGTAACAGTAAGGACATCACCGTTGATTGTCACCTTGGAATCATTAAGCGAACCATTGAATGATGGTGTATCCTTTTTTAGCTGCATAACAAGCTGTGGATAATAATCAACTGTAAAATGCTCACTTTTAAAGCTTGGCTTTATTGCCACAGAATACGGCGAAAGTGTAGAAGACTTGATTAAGTCTTCTACACTGAATAAAGCTTGCCTGTCAACAAGATTATTTAATTTTAAGTATATTACAATTCTGCCAATTTTCTTCTCGTAGCGTATTTTGATAAGCTCCGCCTCTTTTAGTGGCAGAGGCAAAGCTTCAAAATCGAGAAAATCAGCAAATAAATCTTTAAATGAAGCCATTATAAAAGCTCAACTTCCTTAATTAATTCTTCAATAAGCTCACTTTCTGGTACCTTTTTAATAATTTCACCCTTTTTGAAAATAAGCCCTACACCGTCACCACCGGCAATACCAATGTCTGCCTCTCTGGCTTCTCCTGGTCCGTTTACTGCACAGCCCATAAC
>JAXJDU010000132.1:0-3202 GCA_036301785.1 Acutalibacteraceae bacterium
AGTTTGTGGGGATAATAGCAAACTGCGATAGAGAAAAGCGTAAAGTTTAGGTCCACCCTTTTTAAAGGGTGGTGGGTCATGCAACCAATTTGCGAAGCAAATTGATTGCGTAAATTAGCACTGTGTGCTTGTTTACAAAAAATAAGGTTTTAAGGACGGAGTCCTTAACGCCTCAAGAATATTTAAAAATGCCTTGAAAAGGCATTTTTAGGAAACTATGAGTTAAAGGGCGTTGCCCTTGACCCAAAAGCCTTTAAAAAGGCTTTACCCAAACTTTAAGTTTTTGTTTGTGCGTAACTCAACGATAAACTACAATTCGTCGACTATTATTCAATAGATATTAATATAAACATAAAAATGAAATGAAACTGATTTAACAATATAAAAGGAGGTAATATTATGGCACGACCAGTTATAGCTATTGTGGGCAGACCAAATGTTGGTAAGTCTACACTTTTTAATAAGCTTGTGGGTGAGAGAATTTCTATTGTTGATGATACCCCGGGTGTAACTCGTGACAGAATTTACGGCAGAGTTGAATGGTTAGATAAAACAGCAGATCTGATAGATACAGGTGGTATAGAGCCTTATTCTGATGATATTATTTTAAAGCAAATGCGTAGACAAGCAGAGCTTGCTATTGACGCTGCTGATGTTATCATACTTGTAACAGACCTTAAAAGTGGCTTGGTTACAACCGATATAGAGGTTGCTACTATGCTGCAAAAAAGTGGCAGACCTATTGTGCTGTGTGTAAACAAGTGCGACAAAATAGGTGAGCCAGAGCCAGAATTTTACGAGTTTTACAACCTTGGCTTAGGCGACCCTATTCAGGTTTCTTCTGTACATGGTCATGGTACTGGTGATTTGCTGGAGGCTGTGTTTGAGCATATTCCAGACAGTGCGTGGGAGGATGACGACGGTGAGATTATAAGCGTTGCTGTTATAGGTAAACCAAATGTAGGTAAAAGCTCACTTATAAACAAGATTACCGGCGAAGAAAGATGTATTGTTTCTAATATAGCAGGTACTACACGAGATTCTATTGATACTACTGTTGAAAATGAATTTGGTATGTTCAAATTCACCGATACCGCTGGTATGCGTAAAAAGAAAAAGGTAGATGAGGCTATTGAAAAATACAGTATTCTTCGTGCAAAAATGGCTATTGAACGCAGTGATGTGTGCGTTATTATGATAGACGCAACTGAGGGCTTTACCGAGCAGGATTCAAAGGTTGCAGGATTGGCACACGACGCAGGCAAGGCTTGTATTATAGCTGTAAACAAGTGGGACGCCATCGAAAAGGACGGCACTACAATGAATACCTATAAAAAGGATTTGGAAAAAGACTTTTCATTTATGTCCTATGCTCCTATTATTTTTATTTCTGCAAAAACAGGTCAAAGATTAGACAAGCTTTTCGAAACAATCAAGGCAGTTGCAAACGCAAATGCTATGAGAATAAAAACAGGTACTCTTAACGATATTCTTGCACAGGCTACTGCAAGAGTACAGCCACCTACCGATAAGGGCAGACGCTTAAAGATTTTCTACATGACACAGGCAAGTGCAAAGCCACCAACCTTTGTATGCTTTGTAAATTCAGCAGAGCTTTTCCACTTCTCTTATCAAAGATATTTAGAAAACAGAATCAGAGATACATTCGGTCTTGAAGGTACACCTATAAGGTTTGTTATCCGAGAACGAGGCGATAAATAATTTTCAGGAGGAAAAAGCATGAGGAATTTAATTTATTTTATATCAACAGGCTGGCTGCAGATTCTTATTACAGCGTTTATAGGCTATCTGCTGGGCAGTATTAACTTTGCAATTATAATCACTAAAATTGTAGACAAAAAGAACGATATACGAGAAATGGGCAGTGGTAACGCAGGCTTTACAAATGTTCTGCGTTCAGTTGGCAGAGGTCCGGCTGTGTTTACTATTGCGTTTGACTTTATAAAGGCTCTTTTGGCTGTTGCAATCGGTGGCATTGTATGCTCTACCATTGTTACAGGCAACAGTATTTTATCTGGTGAGTTTATTGTTTACGGTAAATATCTGGCTGGCCTTTTCTGTATAGCTGGTCATATGTTCCCGGTTTATTTCGGCTTCAGAGGTGGCAAGGGTGTTGTTACAACAGCAGGACTTATGGTTGTTGCTGACTGGAGAACATTCTTAGTTGCAATAACAATATTTGCAATTATATTTCTTGCTACAAAGATAATTTCTTTAAGCTCACTTATATGTGCAGCAACATATCCTGTATCTACATTCCTGTTTACTTACTTAATCGATTACCGTGGAGCTGCCGGCACAGAGTTTGCACATTCAAGATCATATGTAATAATTTCTACTTTGTTCACAATGCTTATCGGATTATGTGTTATAATCAAGCATAGTGGAAATATAAAAAGGCTGCTTAATGGCACTGAAAAGAAAATTACTGCTAAAAAGTAATTAATGGAGGTTAATTTGTAAATGAGATGTACTAAATGCGAGAATGAATATTCAAACGAAAGATTCTGCCCTATCTGTGGCTATCCTGCAAGTGCTGCCGAAAACGACAAGAAAACACAGGCAGAAAGATATGCTTCTCAGTTTGGTGACAACTTCGACATGGACACCAACAAAGAAACAGACAAAATAATTGACAGAGCAACTCAGGCTCAGCAGTACGAGTCACAGTTCAATTCAGACTATGCTCAGCTTTTCAACGAGTATTCAAAGGATTTAGAAAAAAAAGCTGCTAAAAAGGCTATGGAAGAAGCAGAAAACAGTGACGAGGAATTTGAGGATATTTCTTCAAATACAGACGAAAACCTTGCTACATATAATGATAAATATGATACAGAGGCAGAAGAAGATGACACTAAGGAAAAGTCTGGCACAAGTGGTATTGTAATCTTCACTGTTGTATTTATCGCTTTGATTGCTGTAATAGCATGGCTTATAGTTTCATCTTTGGATAAAACAGACAACCCTGCCGAAACTCCAACCCCAACACCAACTGTAGTTGCAACAGTGCCACAGGATAACTCAGCAACTCCTACACAGGCTGCAACACAGCCACAGACAGAGGCTGAAACTGAGGCTGAAACAGAAGCTCCTACTGAGGCTGAAACAGAAGCTCCAACAGAAGCTCCTACACAGGCTCCTACAGAAGCTCCAACAGAAGCTCCTACACAGGCTGCTACTG
>JAXJDU010000133.1:0-4099 GCA_036301785.1 Acutalibacteraceae bacterium
CAAAACTCGTCTGTCAATTCCACCACAGGTAGACACCTTTATAAAGCCCTCGTCATCAATATAAGACACAACAAAGCCTATTCTGTCGTTATGTGCATCAAGCAGAATAACATCGTCGCTGTTTGTATTTCCGATTGTTGCGATTATATTGTTATTATAATCAGTTTCTATTTTCGCAAAAGGCAAAAGCTGTCTGATAACCTCTAAATCAACAAGCTCATTGCCCGAAACCGTACCACTTTCACAAAGTGCTGTTAAAATCTTTTCCAATTTATTCACCTTACTTACACAAGCTCATTAACAATGCTTTTAAAGTGCTTTCCTCTTTCGTCAAAGTTTTTATAAAGGTCAAAGCTTGCACTTGCTGGTGACATAGAAACTATATCACCCTCTACAGCAACCTCTCTTGCCTTTGCAACAGCCTCTTCCATATTATTCACCTTGATTATCACAGGGCTACCCTCTGTATATTTTTCTGCATTCAATACAGCCTGCTCAATTTTTGGTGCTGTTGCACCCATAAGAATCAGATATTTAACCTTATCAACAATAACAGGGCCTAGCTCGTCATAAGGGATTTTCTTATCGTAGCCACCTGCAATAAGAATAATCTTAAAATCATATAGTGATAATGTACCCAGTGCTGTACGGGTAGGACTTGAAGCGATAGAATCGTTGTAATATTTTACACCGTCAAGCTCTCTTACAAACTCTGCTCTATGCTCAACACCTGCAAATTCAGTAGCTACCTTTACAATATTTTCAGCGTCTACCTCTCCCCACACAGCAGCAATAGCAGACATATAATTTTCTACATTGTGCATACCAGGAATTTTAATATCTGACATATTCATAACTGTAGTTTTCACACCATTGTCAGCTACTATTATCTCACCATTGTCGCTTAAATATACACCGTTATCAACAACAGATTTTCTTGAGAATTTAAGCACTCTGCCACGACACTCCGGTGTAAAAGACTCTGTAATTTCGTTATCCTTATTTAAAACAACCTTAGAGAAAGCTCCCTGATGTATTACAAGGTTTTTCTTAGAATCTATATACTCCTGCATATCCTTATGGATATCAAGGTGATTTGGTGCAAGATTGGTAACCACAGCTACATCAGGACCCTTACGCATTGAAATTAACTGGAAGCTTGAAAGCTCAACAACTGCTACATCATCATAGCCTATATTTTCAATCTGTGGTAAAAGTGGAGTACCTATATTACCACCAAGGTGTACTGTTTTACCCTGTGCCTTCAGCATTTCTGCGATAATTGAGGTTGTTGTGGTTTTACCGTCACTACCTGTTACTGCATAAATCTTACATGGACAAAGCTCAAAGAAAAGCTCCATTTCTGATGTTACAACCACACCTCTGTCACGCATAGCCACAAGCTCATCCATATAATAACGCATACCAGGTGTTCTGAAAACTATATCAACATCAAGGTTTTTAAGGTAATCATCACCAAGGCTCAGCACTGCACCTGCGTTTTCTGCTATTTCTGCATTTTCGCCAAGCTGTTCTCTTGTGCGTCTGTCACACGCAGTAACCACTGCACCATACTTTATAAAAAGCTCTATCAAAGGTAAATTACTTGTACCTATACCACAAAAAGCAACCCTTTTACCCTTTATGCTATTAAAGAAATTTTCGATTCTTTTATCCATTTTAAAGCTCTTCCTCTCGTGAATTTATTTTTATTTGAATTTATTAAGATAATTAACTTAACATCAATACTACCAAATTAATTATACTTTTTTTAGCAATAAATATCAATAGCAAGACCAAAATAGCTATTGTAATTTGTATGTGCTATTCTTCCCCCTTAACCCGTTCAAAAATATGACAAGCTACAAAGCTTAACCCCCTATGCTTATTCAGAAACGCTGTCTTCAACGGAGTTTTAAGAAAAAAAGATAGGTTAAACATCTTTATCTGGACAATTAACCCCCATAGAATTGGTTACATAACCAAAAAATCTCTGATAAAAACCTACACACGCTTTAAAATATAGCCTGTACAAGGGTTTCTTCCCCCCTCTTCACTCGTTCAAAAATTTGACAAAGCCCCTAAATGCTATATAAACCAAAAGGCACCATACAGCTTTAAACTGCACAGTGCCTTTATATGCTTTTCATAATCAGAAATTCAGCCTATGGCGATAATTCGCTCATCAGCTTCTTTTTATTAAAAGCCTATTTTGTATTTTCGTAAATATTTTCAACCAGCATATCAAACAGCTCTCTTAATCGGTTGATATCCTTTTTAAGGTACAGGTAACCAAACAAAGCTTCAAAGCCTGTGGCTGTGTGGTAGTCCTGTCTGCTGGCGTTTTTAGGTATTGTGTGTACATTTGCGTTTTTACCACGCTTATAAATAACTGTTTCTTCCTCGGTAAGATGTGGCTCTAAAATTTCTGCACATTCTGCCTGAAATTTACAATTTACAACATTTACCTTGCGTTTATTAAGCTGTCCTACAGGTCGGTTAGCAAGCGAAACTACATATTCTCTCACCATTAAATCATACACACCGTCACCTATAAAAGAAAGTGTAAGAGGTGAAATCTGTCTTAAATCGAAATCACAAGACAACAAGCTATCCATATATATACCTCTTATTCAACAAAATCAAATTCAAGGTCATAAATAGATACAGTATCACCCTCGTTAATACCTGCCTCACGAAGTGCGTCAATTACACCACCGTTAATAAGTACACGCTGGAAATATTGTAAAGACTCGTAGTCGTCAAAGTTTACAGACTTCATTATATTGAACAGCCACTTAGCCTCTACAAAATAGATACCGTCGTGCTGTGTTATCTTAACCTTGCTCTTGTCTATTTTTTCTGGCTCTACCACTGGTGCTGGCTCAGCCTCGTAGCGTTCAATTGGTGGTAGCTTGCTTAGCATTTCAAGAACCTTATTCAGCAGGTCGTCTACACCCTCGTTGATTGGTGCCATAATAGGGAAGAATTCAAAGCCCTGTTCCTCTACAAAGCTTTTAAACTCCTCTATCTGCTCATCAGTTGCAAGGTCACACTTATTACCAGCAACAATCATAGGTCTTTGTGCAAGCTCAGGGTTAAATTTCTGTAGCTCCTCGTTGATTATTCTGAAATCCTCTTTAGGGTCTCTTGCTTCACTGCCGGCGATATCCACAACATGAATCAACATTCTGCAACGCTCTACATGACGCAAAAACTGGTGGCCAAGTCCTACACCTTCCCACGCACCCTCTACAAGTCCTGGAATATCTGCCATTACAAACGAGTTACCCTCACCCATGCTTACAACACCTAAAACTGGTGTAATAGTTGTAAAGTGATAATTTGCAATAACAGGCTTTGCCTGACTTACAACAGATACAAGTGTACTTTTGCCAACATTAGGGAAGCCTACCAAGCCAACATCTGCAAGCAGCTTAAGCTCCAGAATTACCTCGTATTCTTCACCTGGCAAGCCTGGCTTTGCAAAGCGAGGAGTCTGCCTTGTAGGAGTAGCAAAGTGGATATTACCCCAGCCACCTTTACCACCTTTTGCAACCAATACAGGCTCTTTGCCAGATACATCTGCAAGCAATCTGCCTGTTTCTGCGTCCTTTACAAGAGTACCCCTTGGCACACGCACAATTAAATCCTCTGCGTTTTTACCAGAGCTTCTCTTAGCCTTGCCATTTTCACCCTTCTGGGCAATGTATTTTCTTTTATATCTGAAGTCAGCCAGCGTAGAAAGGTTATCGTCAGCCAGAAACAGTACATTACCACCTCTGCCACCGTCACCACCGTCTGGACCACCAGACGCTACATACTTTTCACGGTGAAACGCCACAGAGCCATCTCCACCGTCACCAGCCTTTACAAAAATTTTCGCCTTATCTACAAACATTTATCTCACTACCTTTCATAATGTAGTATTGTCATAATTAGTTTTGTTTTATCTGTATTTTAGTTATGATAAAACTTTAAAAGATAAATTGTAGTTTGCAGGGGCTTTGCCCCTGCACCCCACCACCCTTTAAAAAGGGTGGACCTAAACTTTACGCTTGAGTGTCTGCTACGCAGTCACTCAAGATACGCACAAACC
>JAXJDU010000134.1:0-8918 GCA_036301785.1 Acutalibacteraceae bacterium
ATCTAGTCACTGGTGTGAGCGTCAGCTCACAGCTAAACTACAATTTATTTCAAACTAAACACAAACGGAGTGACAGTATGACCATTAACAAAACAGCAAAAACATCTACTTATTTATTTTCTGATTTATCAGATTCAAAAATAAGATTTGGCTTGCAGGATAACGGCACAGAATATAGCAAAATATCACAGCCTGCACAGGATGTTTTTAAACGCAGAATAGCAAGGCTATATAATAACAAAATTGCATATAGCAATAAAGCAGAAAATGTTATAGACGCATTGCTTATGGCTGTGGCAAGTGGTAATGAGAGGATTGCTGTTTTATCGTCTGTTTTTGCTCCTGTTAAAAAGTTGATAAACACATCAGCAGAAAATCATTGCATAAGAATTGCTTATTTTGATGATATAACACAGCTTGAAAAGCTGTTGAAAAACGGTGCAAAGGCTGTTGTGCTGTCAAGTGCGTCTGTTTTAAGCTGTGCTGTAAATTCCACACAGGCAAGCAGATTGTGCAGTGAATATCATGCTCCGTTAATAGTGGATAACACCCTTACAACAGCCTATAATTTCAATCCTTTTTCAGAAAAAGCAGATATCGTGCTTGAAATGTCACAGCTTGTTTCTGTCAGTGACGAAAAAAACAGCTATATAACTATGTTGGAAAAGCAGGGCTTTGATTGGCTGCATAATAATCGCTACAGCAAGCTGTATCCTTACAGAAATATCAGCACCCCTGTAACTGCTTTTGTAAGGGGTAAATGTAAAACACTTGCAACCGAAGAGAATAAAGAGGCTCAGGCTGAATACTTTACAATGTGCGAGGGCTTGCGTACGCTTTGTAAACGCTTTAATATACACAGTGCAAACAGCAAGCTTATACTTCAGCTTTTACAGCCGTATTGTTACGAGATGTCCTATAATTTTATAAATAACAAGGCATCAATTTATACAATGGTAAGGCTTAGTCCGGAGTATGCCGAAGCTGTAAAAGAAAAGCTCCTGCCTGTAACAATTTACAAGCAAGAGCGATTATATGCGATGTACAGCTGTACTGCTGTGTTTTTTGAAAATGATACGATGTACATAAAAGCAGGCACCGAGCCTGCAGGCTACTTAAAGCAAATGTTTAAGATTATGTAAATATCTCTCTGTCGGTTATATATCCGTTGCCATAGGTGCAATAATCAATAGCCTCATCATAGGTTTTGAAGCTTCTGATAATTTCAGAGGCTTCTTTTTTATTGAAACTATTATTAAAAATCCTGTTACTGGTAGCTGTAACATCAGTTGCACCAGCTACTACATAGCACCAGCCAATGTCGCTTTCTCCAGCCTGCATAGGATTTTCACCTTCTGTCATGCTTTTTGTACAGTTAATCTCGTTTGACAATTCATAAATGATGAAGTAGGCATTGTCAGAGCTGTTGTTTCTTTTGTAGTTATAAAGCATTAAACGGTCGTGGTAGTTGTAGGTGTATTCAAACGAGCCACTTTTACTCCAGCCAGAACGGTCTCTGCTGCTGTCATATTCCATGTCAAGCTCTGTAATGTTGCTTGCTATGTAGCTGTCAGCAATTTTGCGTATTGCAAGGTTCAGATGTTCTTTTTCGTAATCCTTTAGTGTTTTTGGTGCAAAATCAACGCCTGTTATGGTGTATTCCTTTTGATTTGCTGTAATTGTATAGCCAGCATTTTTAAAGGCGTTTTCATCATACACAGCCTTGATAACAGCCTTGCTGCCGTTACAGAGTATACCGTTATTTTCGCAGGTAAATGTAAAATTGTCCTTTACAATGCTTTCACAGTTGTCTGTATTAATATCTGCACTACCCTTGCCGAGGTTTCCTGAAAAGCTGACCTTTAGATTTTTAAACGGATTTATAGTCTGCTGAGAGGTGTATTCCTTAACAGAGCCGTTTTCAAAATAGATTTTTGCAGTCTTTGTTACTGCGTTAGTGTTCATATTGTTTTTACAGGCAGCTGATGTAGTACAGGCGAGTAATACAGCAAATAATACTGTAAGCCTTATTATCCTTTTCATTTGTATCACCGTATTATTGTTGTTTATAAAGGAGAATAAGCTGAAAAAATCAGCTTATTCAAAAAACTATTATATATCACTTTTTAAATCCTCTAATGATTTTTCGTATTCTTTTCTATCAAATTTATATGAGATGTTGTATTTCCAATCCCTGTGGTTATGACGGAATTTGTACCAATACACATAATAATCATCATAGCTTATAAATACATAGACAGACCAACAACCACTATCACCACAGCCACCACAACACAGTATTTCATTACCGAATTCCTCATTGTATTCGTCAGGTGCTTTTGAATTGGTTAAATTATCAAATAATTCTTTAGGTGTAAGATGTCCGTAACTACCAGCTAAAGAAGGTTTGCCTTCATTTGTTGCGTACGGTATTTCAATTTCGTGCAAAATATCGACCAGTTTAGTATCGTTTATATATATTTCAACAGCTTTTGAAACATCAAAAAATTCAGCCCAAGCTTCTTTACCTTTTGGATTGATTATTTTAAACATAATTTTATCTGTCATAGTGATACGGAACTCCAATCTGAATTAATACCCCAGGTCCTCATTTACAATAATAACCTTAATTCTGTTTTTCTGTCTTTGCTTGCCAGATAAAACAAAGTTACAGCAAATTCTTGCGTCACCCATACAGCCGTCACACATTTCGTCATTTTCAGTAGGTAGGTTTAACGCTTTGCATTTGCCATTTACTGAGCAATATGTGTTAAGCCCAAGTCTTACTGTGTTTTTAGGTGCAGCAATTTCTCTTACTCTTGTAACAGCGTCATCAATAGTTTTTACAATCTTGTTTTTACCTACAACAAGAATAACGCTTTTAGGGCCATAAAGTATAGCAGCAACTCTGTTAGAATTACCGTCAACATTGTAAATGTAACCACTTTCTGTAATTGCATTTGCACTTGCAAGATATACATCAGCAGTAAATGCCTTACAGTAAATTTCTTCTACCTCTTCTCTTGTAATACCCTCTTTTGATCTGTCAAGGTATGTGTAATCTCCGGATTTGATTAAATCCATAACGCCTGTTTCAGCCAGTGTAACCGAGCCACCGTTTGTTATAACATCGCCTTTATTAAGCATAGATTTTACCTTATCGTATGCTTCTTCCTTTGTCTGGCAAAAATAAGCCTCCATATTGTTGTTCTGAAGATTTTTTATAGTTGTTTCGATTGAGCAATTCATATTATCACCTGCATAATTATAATTTTAAGATTAAATCTATTATACAATACACCTGCCAGTTTTAAAAGAGAAAATTAATTAAAAATCTTCAGTATAACTTCTGTTTATAGCACAGAAAAAATTGTAAAAAAGATGTTTTTTAGGGTTGACAAGCCATGAATAAACTGATAAAATAACCTTGTTATGCGTGTGCAGTAGTATGCGTGTAAAAATTTGATCCTTGTCCCGGTTATAGGGACCAATAGTCCAGAAGGAGGTGCAACGAAGATGTCAGAAATCATGAGTAAATATGAGTCAGTTATGGTTATCTCTATGAAGCTAGGCGAAGAGGGTATCCAGAAGCTAATCGAAAAGTTTAAGGCTCTTATCGAAAAGAACGCTACACTTGACACAGTTGACGAATGGGGTAAGCGTAGACTTGCTTACATGATCAACAAAGAGTCAGAAGGCTACTATGTTCTATTTAATTTCACAAGTAATGCTGATTTCCCAGCTGAGCTTGACAGACGCTACAAGATTACAGACGGCGTTCTGAGAACACTTATCATCAAAAAGGATGAGGAGTAATTTTGTAAGCAGAAGAAATTATTGAATAGATTTTATCGTAGTGGAGAGATGATGTGTTATGTTGAATAGAGTTATTATTATGGGTCGTTTAGTATCTGAGCCTGAGCTAAAAACAACAGGAACAGGTATTTCTGTTTCAAGCTTTTCAGTTGCAGTAGATCGTAACTATGTAAAGCAGGGTACAGAGCGACAGACAGATTTTATTAATATTGTTGCTTGGCGTCAGACAGCAGAGTTTGTCTGCAAGTATTTCGCTAAGGGTCAACTAATCGCTGTAGAGGGTTCATTACAGACAAGATCATATCAGGACAGAGATGGTAATAACCGTTATGTTACTGAGGTTGTTGCTGATAATGTATACTTTACAAGCGACAGAAGAGAAAAGTCATCAAGTGGTAGCTATGGTAACTACGGTATACCAACACCACAGGAGCCACCAGTGCAGGCTAACACAGCCCACACTTACACAAGTGGTATGCCAGAAGATTTTGAAGAGCTTCCTGGCGATGATGATTTACCATTCTAATTTAAACTGACGCAGTTATAAACTGTAGACTATATAAAGGAGCGATAGACATGGCTGAGAGACCAGAGAAGGATAACCGCCGTGCTGGCCGTAAGGGTCGTAGAAAGGTTTGTGCTTTCTGCGTAGATAAGGTTGAGAACATCGACTATAAGGATGTTGCAAGACTACGCCGTTATGTTTCTGAGAGAGGAAAGATTCTTCCAAGAAGACTAACAGGTACTTGTGCACACCACCAGCGTGAGCTGACAGTTGCTATCAAGAGAGCAAGACACATTGCTTTACTACCATATACTAGTGACTGATATTAATTAGTTATAAACAAAGCAGGATTTTCTATGTTAAGAAAGTCCTGCTTTTTATTTTTATACTATTTACCCTTTGAATAGTGGATAGGATTTTTCGCACAGGGTTTATCAGTTGGAATGGTGGTTAATATTATAAAATTATACTGTGTTTTATAATAAGCTTAGGAATAAACTTAGATTTTGTGGATTTGTTAACAATATATATATTATATTGACGGTGGGTTAGATTTATAGTAAAATATTAACAATTAATCAAATAATGAAAGTGGTGTGTTTGAGTGTTTAATAAGAGTTTGGTAAGGATTATAGCAATGGTAATGATTTCTACATTGTTTTTTAATGGCTGTAGCTTTTCAAAAGATACAGCTCCAAAGACATCGGTATCAGAAAAAGAAGCTGCAGATAATGCTGATGAAAAAGAATCAATAGAGAATGCTTCTTCAGATGTAAGCACAGAGTCAATAACAGAAGCTGTAACAGAAGCTGCAACAGAAACTGCAACAGAATCAATAACAGAAACAGAAGCCTTACTCAAAGAGACTGTAACTTCAGATAATCAGAATAAGTTATCTGATACTGATGAATCAAGCTATGTCGAAAAGGGGTATTGGATTTTTTATTCTCCACAGGCGAGGATGTTTACTGCGTATCAGTTTAAGGATGGTGTAGTTAATTGTAAAGAGTATGATTTTACGAAAGAAGCTGTAAGTTTGTACAGTGCCTCTGAATTTACCTATAGCGAGGAAGAAAATGGCGTTGTAATATATTTAGGTAATATGCAGATGAATTGGGAGTATGAGCCGAATGGAAAGGATTATATGATATATCTTTTCGAAGATATATGTGGTCCTCAGGCTGGAGAGAAGGGTGCGTTTAAAATATTCCATGTGTATGAAATACCAGATTATAACACAGCCTGCGAGCAATCAAAAGACAGATATATAACAGAGCCGTATACACCAGATGAAGAAGAAAATGAAAATTATTCAGTAAAAAAAGTAGTTTTTGCAGAGTTTGGCTTTTCTTTAGAATTGCCATCAAGCTGGGTGTATGAAAAGCACGACGATAGCTCTGTATATTTATGTGAGAAAAATAATTATGAAGCTGGTCATTGGGGAAGAATGTGCAGTATATTACTTTTCGAAAGCACAGAGGATTATACAACCTTACCTAATTATGAGGTTTTGGGTGTTAAAAATGGTATTACCTATGTAGCAGTAAGGCCTACAGGTGTGGAGTTTAATTGCTATGATGAGTATTATATTAATGAGTGGACTAAAGCCAACAGACATTACGAAGCTGTGTTGTCATCCTTTAAGCTTATATGATAATCTTAATTTAAAGTTGCCATATTTATTGTAATATGAGTAAATACAATGGTTTGATAAATAAAAAGGAAAATATAAATCAAGCTGTACCGATAATACTATTTCCATAAGCTTACATAGCTGTATTACATTTCTATCAAAAATTTCAATTAAAAATTGACAATAATTCTTACAAGTGGTATAGTATAAAGTAAGATTATTGACTGTTTGCATAAAAGCGTGTCACTTTTTAAGGCAGTTCTTTTTTGTAAATTGGTAAATTATAATTATATTATTAATATATATATTTAGGAGGACTTTATTGTGAAAAAGTATAAAGTTGGTATTATCGGTGCTACAGGTATGGTAGGTCAGAGATTTGCTCTGCTGCTAGAGAATCATCCTTGGTTTGATGTTGTGGCTCTTGCTGCAAGTAAGCGTTCAGCCGGTAAAACATATAAAGAGGCAGTTGGTGCAAAATGGGCTATGACAACTCCAATTCCAGAGAAATATGCAGACATGGTTGTAATGGATGCTTCTGAGGTTGAAAGCGTAGCTGCACTTGTTGATTTTGTTTTCTGTGCAGTAGATATGAAGAAGGATGAAATCAAGGCTCTTGAAGAAGCTTATGCTAAAGCAGAGTGTCCTGTAATGTCAAACAACAGTGCACACAGACACACACCAGATGTTCCTATGATTATTCCAGAAATCAATGCTGACCACGCAAAGATTATTCCATCACAGAGAAAGCGTCTTGGTACAAAGAAGGGCTTTGTTGCTGTTAAGTCTAACTGCTCACTACAAAGCTATGTGCCTGCTGTACACCCACTGATGGATTTAGGTGTTAAAAAGGTTCTTGCTTGTACTTATCAGGCTATTTCAGGTGCAGGTAAAACATTCGAAACATGGCCAGAGATGTGTGACAACATAATCCCATTTATCGGTGGCGAGGAAGAGAAATCAGAGAAAGAGCCACTGAAGATCTGGGGTCACATTGAGGGTGATGTTATTGTTGATACAGCAGAGCCATCAATCACTTCACAGTGTATCCGTGTACCAATCAGTGACGGTCACACAGCTGCAGTATTTGTAGAGCTTGAGAATAAGGCTTCTATGGAAGATATTATCGCAAGATGGGAAAACTACAAGGGCAGAGCACAGGAGCTGGAGCTACCAAGTGCACCAAAGCAGTTTGTACACTACTTCACAGAGCCAGACAGACCACAGATTAAGCACGAGAGAAATCTTGAAAACGGTATGGCTGTATCTGTTGGCAGACTAAGAGAAGATACACAGTATACAATTAAGTTTGTTTGTATGTCACACAACACATTAAGAGGTGCAGCTGGTGGTGCAGTGCTTATGGCTGAGCTTCTATGTGCTGAGGGCTACCTTGACTAATATTCAGATTATCTGATATTAGCCTTTATAAATAATCTAAACGGAGGTTATATTAATGAGTAAGCCTATTTTTACAGGTAGTGGTGTAGCTATTGTTACACCAATGAACGCAGATGGTTCAGTAAACTACGATGAACTTGGCAGATTAATTGAATTTCAGATAGAAAACGGCACAGACGCAATTATAGCTTGTGGTACAACAGGCGAGTCTGCTACTCTTAACCACGAGGAGCACTGTGGCGTAATCAAGTACACAATCGAGAAGGTAAACGGCAGAGTTCCTGTTGTTGCTGGTACAGGCAGCAACGATACAGCATATGCTATCGAGCTTACACAAGAGGCTAAAAAGCTTGGTGCAGACGCTGTGCTTTCTGTAACACCTTATTACAACAAATCATCACAGGCTGGTTTAGTAGCTCACTTTAAGGCTATTGCCGAGGCTGTTGATATTCCTATAATCGTTTACAATGTACCAAGCCGTACAGGCTGTAACATTCAGCCTGCAACATATGTAGAGCTAAGCAAAATTCCTAACATCGTTGCTACAAAAGAAGCAGGCGAGAAGGTTGGCGAGGTTGCTAAGATTATCTCTATGTGTGGTGGCGACCTTGATGTTTACACAGGCTGTGACGATTTAACAGTACCTGTTATGTCATTAGGTGGTATTGGTGTAATTTCTGTATTTGCAAATGTTTGTCCAAAAGAAATGCACGAGATTACACAGCTTTGCCTTGACGGCAATTTTGCAGAGGCAAGCAAAATGCACCTGCATTACCTGGAGCTGATGAATGCACTTTTCTGCGATGTTAACCCAATTCCTGTAAAGGAAGCAGTTAATATGATTGGCTTCAACGCTGGTATTTGCAGACTTCCTCTTGTTCCTATGAGCGAGAAATCAACAGAATACTTAAAATCTGTAATGGATAAGTATAACTTAGTAAAGTAATTACAGTGATTAAGGAAGTGTAAAGATGACAAATATAATTTTAAGTGGTTGCTGTGGAAAAATGGGCAGAGTAATCGCCAGAGAAATTGATAAAAGAGAGGATTGCAAGGTTGTAGCAGGTATTGATATTTTTGCTGACAATACAATGGGCTTCCCAGTGTATGATGATTTCAGCAAAATACAGGAAGAGGCAGATGTTGTTATCGACTTTTCTAACCCAGCTGTGTTAAATGGTTTGCTTTCTTATATAACAGAAAATCAGACTCCGGCAGTAATCTGTACTACAGGCTTTTCAGCCGAGCAGGTTGCTCAGATTAAAGCAGCAGCAGAAAAAACAGCTATATTCTACTCTGGTAATATGTCACTTGGTATTAACCTGCTTATCGAGCTTGCTAAAAAGGCAACAATGGTATTTGGCAGTGCCTTTGATGTAGAAATTGTAGAAAAGCACCACAATCAGAAGCTGGACGCTCCAAGTGGTACAGCTTTAATGATTGCAGACGGCATTTCAGAGGTTATGCAACAAGAGCCACAGTATGTATACGACCGTCATTCTTACAGAAAGAAAAGAGAAAAGAACGAAATTGGTATACACGCTGTGCGTGGTGGTACAATAG
>JAXJDU010000135.1:0-9085 GCA_036301785.1 Acutalibacteraceae bacterium
CTGTAAGGATACCCATTTCCTGAGCGATTTCAGCAACAACAGGAGCAGCACCTGTACCTGTTCCGCCACCCATACCAGCTGTAATAAATACCATGTCTGTATCCTTAAGAACAGCCTGAATCTCTTCACGATTCTCTTGAGCTGCTTCCATACCTACCTCTGGCTTAGAGCCTGCACCCTTACCGTGGGTAATCTTCTCACCAATCTGTATTTTCTGACCAGCACTTGAGAACTGAAGAACATGGTCATCTGTGTTTACTGCGATAAACTCAACACAACGAACACCCATTTTTACCATTCTGTTAACGGCGTTACCACCGCCGCCACCTACGCCTATTACCTTAATTACAGGCACATTATCACTGAATTCTTTTTCTAATTCAAAAGCCATTTCTGTACATCCTCCTAAATTCCTACTAAACCCTTTCCAAAAGAGTCAATTAGTCTATTTTATATTAGTATATCAGTTTATACTTCACTACATATAAATTTACCACATTACTTGCAAAATTTCAATAACCTACCGATATTTATTAACTAAAAATTCAAAAATTTATTATTTTTCATCACTTAAATAGCAAAAAGAGATAAAACATTAAGCAAAGCAGCGATTATTCGGTATCATCTGCCTCTGATTCTGTATCTGACTCCACATCTGATTCTTCTTCAGCTTCGGCTTCTTCTGCCTCTGTTTCCTCTATAATTTCTACCTCTGCTTCTTCAGTTTCTTCGGAATTCTCAAATTCTTCAACCGATACAGTAGGGAATTCTGTTGGCGGCTCGGTAATATCTTCAACAATAAGGTTATTTGGTCTGAATGACGATTGATTCGACTTACCGTCTGTTCTTCCCTCTATAAGGTTAGAGCAATTCAATCTGCCACTGTCGGTTTCTGAAAGCTTTGTGTAAATTATTGTCATAGCTGTACGGATTTTATAATTTATATCCTCTGGCATACCTATTACAATAGTGATTCTATCCTCATAGTTAAGCTCTATATTAGCCATATCTGATAAATTGATTTCTTTTATACCAGTTACGGCGTTAGAGGTCATACTCTCTGCAACCTGATTAAGCACAGTAACAACCTTGCTGTTTTCTACATTTACTGTATCGCCTACCTTAGGGTCTTTAAGCTTACATCCGATTATAGTAGGTATATTCTGATCTCTTTCAATTACCTGCTCAAGCAGCTTACTGTTTTTACTGATTATGTAGTAGCGTGTACCGTCCTGAATATAATACTCTGGTGTTGCCTCGGTAACACTTATCTTCAAGGTATTAGGAATACTTAATCTTATTTGTGCTTCTTCTATATATGGATACATAGCCTCTATTTTATCAGCAGCTGCTGTTTTGTTGACAAGGAATATGTTTTTACCATAGCCAAGCGAGCTTGCTGATATAATATCAGCCTCCTGATATCTTGTAACACCCTCAACAACAATTTTTTCACACCTGAACAGTACAGTAAGCGACAACACTAAACCTATTACAAAAACACCCAATGCAATACCACAGGCAAACATTACATTTTTAAACTTTCGTTGTCTTTTGCTGAGTGGCTTCTTTTTGTTATTAAGCTCGTCCAGCAATCTTCTGTTGTTGCGTGTATTCTTGATGTTATCAGCTATTGAATCATACTCTGGCTCGTCAGCATAGTAATTTTCGTCAGATCCACCACTTGCCAGCACTCGCCTGGAAACTCTGCCAACACCCGTTTTCAGTGTATCAATCTTAGACGCATTTACCGGTGCCTTTCTTTTTACTCTTGGACGGTCACCTGATGTATAGCTGTCTGTTCTGATATTAAACTCATCGTTCATATCCCAAGGCTTATAATCCTTGTTTTCAAAGTAATCATCGGCTCTGTTCGTTCTGATTTTTACATTGCCGTTAACTGAGCTTTTCGAGAAAAACGGGCTGTCGCTATAATCATAGCTACTGCTACTTGTCCTGAAATTTTTATCTGATGACCTTTTACTGTAATCATCAAAATTAAATTCGTCTTTTTTATGATTACTCGCTTCTCTTTCGTAACGGCGTGATGACCTTTCTCGTTCTCTGTCATTTCTGTCATTTCTGTCGTTTCTGTCTTTACCATAATCATGGCTACGCTTTGCTCGTTCTCTTGAGGTAGCGTTATTGTAATTTCTGTTTGTATTTCGACCTCGGGTAGCACCAGCAGCTGTTTTTTGTCTGCTGGTGTCACGCCTGTTATCGTTTTTTTCCATTTATACATCCCTCACAATATGAGTTATATTTTCTTTATACTTGCTCCTGCCATATCAAGGCATACCTCGATATCCTCATAGCCTCTTTCGATATAATTTATCCCATTAATAACTGTGGTACCCTCGGCACCTAATGCAGCCACAACCAAGGCTGCTCCTCCTCTTAAATCAAAGGCCTCTACATCTGCACCAAAAAGCTTTTCTCTGCCCTCTACTACAGCAACCTTGTCGTGTACATATATACCTGCACCCATTCTGCACAGCTCGCTTACATGTTTATACCTGCTTTCAAAAACATTTTCCACAAATACCGAAATCCCCTGTGCCAATGAGCACATAGCCATAATAGGTGCCTGTGCATCTGTAGGAAATCCCGGGTAAGGCATTGTGCGAATTAATCTGACTTTTTTCAGCTTGTCGCCTGACGATATATACACACCCTCACCGGTATAGTCAATAAGGCAACCACTTTGCTCAAACACAGAATTAACACTTGTAAGGTGTGATGGCAAAGCTCCCTTTAAAAACAGCTTACCACCTGCTACAGCCACACAAGCCATATATGTGGCTGCCACTATTCTGTCGGGGATAATTATATGCTGTGTACAGCCCAGAGTCTTTACACCCTCTATGTAAATTGTTCCCTCACCAGCACCACTTACCCTTGCACCACAGCTATTCAGAAAATCTGCCAAATCGCAGATTTCTGGTTCTCGTGCTGCGTTGGTGATTGTTGTTATTCCGTCTGCACATACTGCGGCAAGCATAATATTCTCTGTTGCTCCTACACTAGGAAACGAAAGTGTAATATCTGCAGAATGTAGTCCGTTTTCTGTTTTACAATTAAGCATTCCATGCTGTTCTTTTAATATCATACCCATCTGGGCAAGTGATGACAGATGTAAATCTATGGGTCTTGGGCCTAGCTCGCAGCCACCTGGTAATGACAGCTTAGCCTGCTTTAATCTGCCAAGAATTGCACCCAGAAATATAATAGAAGAACGCATTTCTCGCATAAGCTCGGTAGGTACATCGTACCTGTATATACCACTGCTGTCTACAGTTATTGTATTACCGTCACGGTACACCGTACAGCCCAGATACCTTAATATTTTTACAGAGGTATCAACATCTGTAAGGCGTGGACAGTTGTGCAGCACAACCTCTCCTCTGCATAAAACAGTTGCAGCTAAAATTGGCAGGGCACTGTTTTTTGCACCCTGTATATCAATACAACCGTTAAGCCTTCGGCAACCATTAATAACATACTCTGCCAAGCTCTACACCCTCTTTGCTGAAAATAAATGATATTGCAAATGCAATTACATTTTATACAAAGCGTCATAACATTAAACATCTTAACATCAGGCAACGCTTTGCATAAGCCGATGGGCTTTTTAAAGATGCACAGCTTGTAGCGTATCTGTTTTCACCATCGGGCTTTATTTACCATTATATGAAATAAAGCCCGTATTAGTGAATATTGTTCTTTGATTTATTTTATATTTAACACCTTTTTGATGATAGCAAGTATTCTCTCGTTAGAGTCGAGTATAGCAGTTTTTCTTGCATTTTCTGCATACTGCTGTAGCTTTGCAGGGTCCTTTACCATATCATCAACTGTTTCTGTAAGCTTTTGAGGTGTTAAGTCCTTTTCTTCTATAATGCTTGCAGCGTTTACATTCACAAGTGACATAGCATTGTGAAACTGATGATTCTCTGCAACATTTGGCGAAGGAATTAAAACCGAAGGCTTACCCTGAGCCTGTAGCTCACTTACAGTCATAGCACCTGCACGGCAAATTACAAGGTCAGCAGCTGCAAGGCAATCTGGCATATCGTTTATAAACTCTCTTATATCAAGGTTACTGCACTTTTCGATATCGCAACCTTTTTCTTTAACAAGGTCTGGAAACCACTTGCCAAATTTACCATAAGCGTGAATAATCTGATATTTACCGTCGTTACCACTTCTTGCTATATAGTCGGCAACAGCTTCATTTATTTTTCTGGCACCTAAGCTTCCACCGAAGCACAATATAACAGGTCTGCTGTCAAGTCCCAGCTTTGCTCGTGCCTCTGCCTTGTTTGCTGTGATGATTTCTTTTCTTACAGGGTTACCTGTAACCTCAAAATTATAATCACCACCCATATGCTTTTTAGCGTCTGGATTAGCAAGCATTACTACCTTTGCGTTTTTTGCCAGCATTTTATTGGTTACACCAGGAAAAGCATTTTGCTCGTGTATAAGTGTTGGAATGCCCATTTTTGCTGCTGTACGAAGTACAGGGCCACTTACATAGCCACCTGTGCCAATGCAGATATCCGGCTTAAACTCTTTTATAAGCTTCTTTGCCTCTATACTTGATGTTACTGCACGCTTTGCTGTAGCGATGTTATGCATAATAGCCTTTGGTGCAAAGCTTCTTTTAAAGCCACTTATTTTAATACTTTTAAAATTATAGCCTGCCTGTGGCACAAGTCTTTCTTCCATTGCGTCCTTAGCACCTATATAAAGTATTTCTGCGTCTTTGATATTTTCCTTTACAGTACCTGCAATTGCTAAAGCAGGATTTATATGGCCGGCTGTACCGCCACCTGCCAGAATAACTTTCATTTTAAACCCTCACCTTGATACATTAATTATGTAATTATGTTTTATTTATATTTGAGCTTCTTGAGATTGACAGCACTATACCCATCTGGGCAAGCAGCATTATAAGCGAGGTACCACCATAGCTGAAGAATGGCAAGCTGATACCTGTGTTTGGCAGTGTGTCTGTAATAACAAGAATATTAAGCACAACCTGCAAGCCAATCTGAGAAACTATACCAACACCTAGGAACATTCCAAAACGGTCCTTTGCTCTTAGTGAAATCATTATTCCACGCCATACGAACAATGCGAAAAACGCCAGAATAATTATACCACCTATCAGGCCAAGCTCCTCAACAACTACTGCAAACACAAAGTCGTTCTGTGGCTCTGGCAGATACAGGTATTTTTCTCTTGAGTTACCCAAGCCTAAGCCTGTTAGACCACCTGAGCCGATAGCATATAAGGAGTTCATTGTCTGCCATACTGTTGTCTGCATTTCTGACGACAGGTCCTCTTCAAGTGCCATACCCCAACCGTCCAGTCGCTCCATAGCATATTGCAATGAATCTGTTACATACATAATACCGAACACTACTGCTACCAATGTAACGCCTATAATGAACCATCGTGCTCTTACACCAGAAATAAACATCATTACTGCAAAAAGCAGAACTATGATTACAATACAGGAGAAGTGAGGCTCCAGTACCAGCAAGCCGATAGCAGGCAAGCCAACAACCAGTGCAGGCAACACACCATATTTCAGTGTGTCCATTTTTTCAAAATAAATCGAAGCCCAGTGAGCATAAAAGAGTATTACTGCGAATTTTAAAATCTCGGAGGGCTGAATAGAGAAAAGCCCCAGTCCAATCCATCTATGCACACCGTTTACAGCTGGCAAAAACAGAACAACAACAAGCAATAAATAAGCTACACCCAGCACGATTATTGCAAGTCGGTGAAAATGGTGATAGTCGAAAAATGATATTCCTATCATCGCTGCTACACCAACCAATGCGAATACACCCTGTCGTATCAGGAAATAATAGCTACTGTCTGTTGTGTAATAAGCAAACGCATATGACGCTGAAAACATCATTACTATACCTATTACTAACAGCGACAGTACCAAAAAGAAGAATGGCATATCCATTCCACCACGGACTGAAAACAGCTTGAATCTTTTCTTTTTTCGTGGACCCTTTGCCTTGACTTCATCAAGCTCTTCGGATTCTTTTTTAGCTCTTGCTCTTTCTTCTGTATATCTACGGTGATTTTTTATTCTCTGACTGGATACATATCTTAAATTTTCCATTATCTCACCACCATAAATTAATTAACCAAAGTGATTATAGGTATATAGTACAGATAAGAATGTAAGCACACCCATAATAGCTGTAATAATACTGAACACTACAACTACCTTTACCTCTGACCAGCCACACATTTCAAAATGATGATGAATAGGGCTCATTTTGAATAATCTCTTACCCTTTGTAAGCTTGAAATATCCAACCTGCAAAATTACAGAGAACATTTCTACTATATAAATCAGACCAACTGGTATAAGCAATATTGGCATATTCATTGCAAATGCAATTGCAACTAAAAAGCCACCCAGGAATAATGAGCCTGTATCACCCATAAACACCTTTGCTGGGTAGAAATTCCAGATTAAAAAGCCTAAGCAAGCACCAGCTAGTGAAGCTGACATAATTGACACACCTGTATCAAGAATGACTGATGAAATTACCATAAGTGCTATTGAGGCAAAGAATGTTACTGAGCCGTCCAGTCCGTCAAGACCATCTGTTAGGTTTGTTGCATTTACAAAGCCTACTATAAAAATTACTGCAAATATCCAGTAGAATATACCTAAATCTACTACACCTAAAAATGGAACAACTGTAGGTGAGCCACAGCCACCAAGGAACAGTGTAACTACATAAGCAATTGCAACTAAAAACTGCAGTACAAGCTTCTGCTTTTCTGTAAGACCCTGATTATGCTTTTTTACAACCTTGATGTAATCATCAATAAATCCGATTGCACCAAACAGCACAGCCATTACAATACCACCATAAAATTTAATGTGGTCAACAAAATCTCTTGAGCCTGGGCTTATTACGCATAGTGTTACATAGCATGCAACTGCTACTATAACAGCACCTATAATAAACATTATACCACCCATTGTAGGTGTACCTGATTTCTTCTGGTGCCACTGTGGACCTTCTTCTCGTATTGGCTGACCAAATTTTATTTTGTGCAATACAGGTATAAGAAATTTGCCTATTACTGCAGAGCTGACAAACGCAGCAACTGCTGCAACAATTATCAAAAAGTTATCCATTTTGTACCTCCGATTTATTAATCATTATTATACAGATACAGCTATGCACCTGAAAAGATGCATAGTTGTACCAAACATTTTTATTTATATTTTCAATGCTACATAACTCCACTACCGTAATTACTGTCTTGCTGGAAGTTAACCGAAATTACCGTACCCGATTTAACCTTTGAACCAGGGGCAATATCCTGTGAATACGATATACCCTCTCCCTCTGCATTCGAGCCTACTATACTTATATTCAGATTATAGTACGAAGCTGTACTGTTTGCATCGGCAACCGACATTCCCGTCAGGTCAGGAACCTCAACAACATCATCGCTTATGCTTTCTTCATCTGTATAAAGTACAACCGTACCGTTCTGTGGTAATCTTGACTGTGCAATAGGTACCTGAGAAACTACTGTATCTCCTTCACCATAAACAACAGCATTGAATCCACCCTGCTGTACAAGTGCTTCTGCCTCGCTTATTGACATGCCAACATAATTATCGGCTGTAGTATCCATTCGTGAAATCTCTTCTTCTGTATACTTTGTTTCAACATTCAAGTATGGCAGAACCTCGTTCATGATATTTGCAAATACCGGTGCTGCTACTGAGCTACCATAATAGCTTGCTCCTCTTGGTGTATCAAAGTAAACAAGCAAGCAAACCTTAGGGTCATCTGCTGGTGCAAAACCACAATAAGAAGCAATGTGCTGCTGGCTACCATCGGAATTGTACACCTTTTTCTCTGATGTACCTGTTTTACCTGCTACCTTATAGCCTGTTACATATCCGTTTTTACCTGAGCCTGTTGCTGCGTTTTCTTCCATTGCAGCAATTACCTTTTTAGCAACCTCTTCAGAAACAACCTGACGCTTTTCGATTGGTGCTCGGCTTTCTACTACATTGCCCTCTGAGTCGGTAATTTCTCTTACCACATAAGGCTGCATAAGCTTACCACCGTTACCTATTGCAGAAACTGCTGTAATCATCTGAATTGGAGTAATCGCAAAGTTCTGACCAAATGAAGCAACTGCTAAGTCCATAGGGCCCATTTCTCCGTTACCATCGCCGAAGAAAATATCTGATTGTTCACCTGGCAGGTCTATGCCAGTTTTTTCTGAAAAACCAAATGCCTGATAATATTCCCAGAATTTTTCAGCACCCACTGCATTACCTATCTGCATAAATGCAGGGTTACAGGAGTTACAAACTATCTGTGTAAAGTTTTGTATACCATGACCAGCAGTGTTGTGGCAGTGAATTCTGCCTGCACCCTCAAAAGGCACATAAGCACCACTACAGCTGTATGATGATTCATCAGAAATAACACCCTCTGACCAGCCCATACATGATGTAATTACCTTAAATACAGAGCCTGGATAGTAAGTATCTGTTACAGCTTTATTTCTCCACTGCTTTATAAGTGCATCACTTTCTGCTACATCTCGCTCGCTTGCAGGCAGGCTTGCAATTTCCTTTATAACATCTTCGTTTGCTATAGTAAACGGGTCGTTAAGGTCGTATCCACCCTCTACAGCCATACCAAGTATAGCACCTGTTTCTACCTCCATCATAATGGCAACTGCTCGGTTTGCAACCTCATTTTCTTCAATACCCTGCTGTACATACTTTTCCATTATATGCTGTATGTTTTCGTCTATTGTAAGTATGATGTTATTACCGTCCTGAGCTTCTATTTTCTGCTCGTATTCAAAAGGCATATCTGTGCCATTGGCATTCTTTGCCGAAATTATTCTGCCCGGTGTACCTGTAAGGTATGAATCGTACTGATATTCAATACCCTCAAGGCCGTTACCCTCGGTACCTGTAAAGCCAATAACAGTAGAAGCAAAATCTCCGTAAGGATAATAACGCTTGTAGTCCTCTATCATATATATAGCGTTACCC
>JAXJDU010000136.1:0-6539 GCA_036301785.1 Acutalibacteraceae bacterium
GAATATTGCTTTCTCTCATATCTCTTTTGTTCGTTTATCAAATTGGAATTTATCTGTTATTCAAAACTATTCTTTTGAAAGAATTCATGAATCAATTCACATGGAATCATCGCTCCATATTTAAATCTATTCATAAAATCTGTACCACCGCCGATATTTATACCAACAATTCTCATTTCCTCATTGAGCACTGCACTTCCACTACTTCCAGGAGCGATATAAGCATTATGAGTAAAGGTATTTACAGGACATAGTTCATCATTGCTTTCAAACAAATAATAATCTTTTGACGTAATAACACCAAATGAATAGACAAAACGCTCTCCTTCTGGATTGCTGATAACCGCAATTTTTTCATTGGTGTTTGGATTATCTTCGCTTACAGAAAGTACATTCAATGGTTCCTTTGATTTAAAAGAAATCACCGCTAAGTCATATTCTTCATCAATAAAAACTATTGTGGCTTTTTCAAATTGTTCATAATACATTTCACTGGAAACATATGATTCACTGCTTTTTTTGTACTCCGAATATGTAGGTACCCCATATGGTATTATAATATATTCCGTGTTTTGAAAATCTTTCACCACATGATATGCTGTTAATGCATAATAAGTATCTCCGTCTGCCCTAAAAATAACTCCACTCGCACCAACACCCCAAGAAACACTCGTAATGTTTTCTGTTATCTTTTTCTCTTGTTTTACAATCGCAATATTGCTTTCTAAAATATCATTCATAATCTTTTTATCGAAATCACCGGAATATCGTGTTTTACATTGATGTTCGTATACGCTTGGATATATAAACGCACATATGCATACGAACACAAATATTAAGGTAACAACAATTATTTTATTTTTATTATTTTTATTATCCATATTTTCCTCGTCAAATTCTCATTTATACAACAGTTCGACATATTGGAATTTGGCTATTAGTATTAGCTGTCAATGCTGCACTCAACAAATGCCACATTTTGATTTGAGTGTAATTCATCATAGGAAGCAAAATATGCGAATTCCCAATCGTTTAAATGTGCAAGCTCCCAATAGTTCGGGGAACCACATTGATAAATATTATCTGCTCCCGAAATGTACTTGATATACTGTTTGATTTTACTATAATTAGGGTTCTCTATCTCTGCACCAAAATCTAAAATAACACACTTTTCATCTTTCCAATAAGGCAAGAACGCATAATTGTCTAAAAGATTTAGATAATTGGTTAGTTCTGCCACTCGTTGATTAATGTTTTCAACGATACTACGGTTACAAATAACTCGGAGTGAAAATTTCATAGGCAATATTACCCACCTTCATCAAATTAAAGTTTGTTGATAAAATTATACTATATCTATCCTGTAAAATAAAGTGTTTAATTAAACCTCTACACTTTTATATCTGATGGTGACGGTCTGTGCTGGTGACAGTATGTACTTGAAGGACCCTGCACCACGGTAAAGGGTAGACAGAATAAAAAATAATCTTAAAAACGGCAGTATCATTCTTATGCACAACGGTGCAAAAAACACACCCGAGGCACTGCCGATGATAATAGATGCAATTAAGTCAGAGGGCTATGAGCTTGTGCCGATTTCACATCTTATTCCAAGGGGAGAATATTACACCGACCACGAGGGCAGAATGCACCTTTCAGAATCTGACTAACAAAAAAAGAGGTATGAGAGAATATTGCTTTCTCTCATATCTCTTTTATTTGTTCAATAAATTGGGATTTACAGAATACAAGCATCCTCTTATATTCCGCATTTACTATGTAAAAACTCCAATACATTGTCGCGATTGTCAACAATCAACTTATGTTCAGTGCCGTCTTTTGTTAAAATGTTGATACCGTTCGGCACAAGACCCAGTGTGTTTCGTTTGTTTAGATGCACAATATCTGAGTATTCAATACGAGTATTTCCTCGCTGAATATTCATTGCGTGGGATTGAAATTCCAATCCATTATCATCAAAACAAATTTTTCCACCAACAGATTCGACTCCACGAAAATAATTCGCTGCTATTGTTTTACCAATATAATCTTTCATAACTATTCACCTCCCTTGTCAAATTTAAGTTTGCTGGTTAAATTATACTATATTTATCTTATAAAATAAAGTATTTAACTAAACCTCTATACTTTTATATCTGATGGTTCTAGTTTGAAGTTGAAGGGCCATACACCACAGCAAATGGTAGACAGAATTAAAAAACAACCTGAAAAAATGGTATTGTTATTCTTATATATAATGGTGCAAAAAATACGCCAGAGGCACTGCTACGCAAAAGCTATAATTATTATAGTTAGCTGTTATATTGTTTAATATTTTTTGCGATATGCTGTTGAAATAGCTGTGGATATGGTGTAAAATTATAGCATAAATAAAATTCGGGGGAATTTGAAATGAAGTTAAAATCAATTAAAAAGCTGGTGTCTGTGATTGTGTGCAGTGCTATAGCCATGCTGTCATTAACAGGTTGTGGAGAAATCGAAGTTTTAATGACCAGCAACACGGCAGTAAACAGCAAAACAACAACAAACGGTGTTATGGAATACAACGGAGCCTACTATATAGTTGATAAAAATGGTATCAACTATAAAAGAACTATAACTGATGAAAACAGCGTTGTTGTTGCCCATAGCAGTAAGGCTAACGGAAATGTACAGGATAATTTTGCTATAGGCGATGGAAAAATTTATTTTGTAACAAATGCAGTTCAGGAGGGTAACGGTAAAACGCTTTACCAGTGTGAGCTTGACGGAAAAAAGCGTAAGAAGATTATAGTGCGTGATGAGATTACAATTGTAGGTGTGTTTAATAATGCTGTTTATTTTTATGATGAGCAGAATTTCTTAAAGTGTATCGAGGCTAAAACAAGCTCAAAAACAGAGATATCAAGTGCTTATGGTGCACCGTTTTTCCAGTATAACAACTGCTTTATACATAAAGCAAGTGACGGTATTTTAGAGGCGTATAACTGTGATGACGATGATACACAGCTACTGTCAGAGGAAAAAATAAGTGTGTTCAACGGCACAAGCACAGGTGTTGCATATGCTGTAAACAGCTCAACAACAAAGGGTAGCTACGAGTATAAGTTTTCACTGTTCAACTATACTGACATGGCAATCAAGCCTATGCATAAGCTCAGCACAGACAAGCCTGTAGATGTTATCACCGAAACTGTAGCATTGTCAAACCTTAAAAACGGTTTGCGTGTGTGCAGTATAGATTCTGGCAAGGTTGAAGATTACAGCTATGCAAAACAAGGTAAAATTCTGTATGATACAGCTGTAAGTAAGAATGCCTATTACATAAACGACAATACCTGCCTGAAGTTTAATCCTAATAATTCAGATATGCAGAAGCTGAATGCGAATTATAAGAAAAATAAGGTTGATTATAACAAAGTAAAGGCTATTGTTTTGGATAAATATGTGGTGTCAATAGACAAAGAAGGCTATTGTGCTGTTGATAAATTAGCTTAAAATCAGCCTGAAAATATAATTGGTAAAAATAGATAAATAATTTTTTGATATTTGCTGTTTTTCTCTTTTATTTTTATTGACAAAACGGGTGAATTGTTGTATTATTTGCTTGTTTAAAAGGGAGTAGCTGGCAGAGATATCTGTAGTATCGGCGTCAACCACAGTTAATTTATTTAACTCGCTTATACTTTAAATAGCAAGACTTTTATTACAGTGTTTTTGTGCTGTAATAAAAGTCTTTTTTTTGTTACTATTCCTAAAGGGGAGTTTTGCTTTATCAGCAAAATTCACAGTATATTTATGTAAATATTTTGAAGGAGGCTATTTTATGAACGATGCTTTTAAAAAGAACAGCGTCGAGGTGCTTAATGAACTTAACACCGACCGAGAAGAGGGACTTACATCGGCAAAGGTTGCAGAAAACACCGAGAAGTACGGCAAAAACCAGCTTGTTGAGGAAAAGCGAAAGGGTGTACTACAGGTATTTTTTGAGCAGTTCAAAGATGTACTTGTAATTATACTTATGATTGCTGCAGCAGTCAGCTTTTTCACTGGCGAAGCTACAGCAAGTATTGTAATTATTGCGGTAATTATTCTTAATGCTATTCTGGGTACTGTACAGTTCTTTAAGGCACAGAAATCACTTGACAGCTTAAAGGCTATGTCTACACCATCAGCAAGAGTTATCAGAAACGGTGAGGTTGTAGAGGTTGCTTCAACAGACCTTGTACCTGGCGATATCGTAAAGCTTGAAGCAGGTGATGTTGTTCCTGCTGACGCAAGAGTTATCGAAAACTACTCACTGCAGGTTAACGAAAGTGCTCTGACTGGTGAGTCTAACAGTATCGAAAAGGATACAGACAAAATTGACCACGACTGTGCACTTGGTGACAGAATCAATATGGTTTACTCAGGCTCACTTGTAACATATGGTAGAGCAGTGGTTGTAATTACTGCTACAGGTATGGAAACAGAGCTTGGTAAGATTGCAACAATGATGAACCAGACTAAGGAGAGAAAAACTCCACTACAGCGTAGTCTTGATGATTTCAGTAAGAAGCTTTCTGTTATCATTATGATTATCTGTGCAATTGTATTGGGTATCACATGGGCTAGATCAGGCTTTGCGTTTGCAGAGTTCAAGAATGCTCTGCTGTTTGCTATTGCACTTGCAGTTGCTGCTATTCCAGAGGCGTTGTCATCAATCGTTACAATTGCACTTGCAATTGGTACATCAAAAATGGCTAAGCAGAACGCTATTATCAAGAATCTTCGTGCTGTTGAGGGCTTAGGCTGTGTATCTGTAATCTGTTCAGATAAAACAGGTACTCTTACACAGAACAAGATGACAGTAGAGGGTACATTCACATTTGATAAATCAAAAGAAGAAGAAATGGCTCTTTATGCTATTCTTTGTAACGATAGTGTTGTTAAGGACGACAAGAGCATTGGTGACCCAACTGAAACTGCTCTTAAGCACTACTACAACAAGGTATATACAGATTGTAACGAAACAACAGCAAAATTCCCAAGACTTGGCGAAATCCCATTTGACTCTGACCGTAAGCTGATGAGTACAGTTCACGAGTTTGATGGCAAGCTTATGATGATTACAAAGGGTGCTGTTGATGTACTTCTTGGCAGACTTAAGTATGTTGCAACAGACAAGGGCATTGTTCCTGTTACAGATGAGCTGATGGATCAGATTGTTAAGAAGAACGATGAATATTCAGAAAACGGCTTGCGTGTACTTGCTTTTGCATACAGAGAGATCAACAGAACAGATATTAACCTTGGTGACGAAACAGCTTATACATTCCTTGGCTTAATGTGCATGATCGACCCACCAAGAGAAGAGTCAGCACAGGCTGTAAAGGATTGTATCAGTGCTGGTATCAAGCCAGTAATGATTACTGGTGACCATGTAACAACAGCTTCTGCTATCGCAAGAAAGATTGGTATTCTTCGTGATGGTGACAAGGCTATTACTGGTCAGGAGCTTAACGCAATGAGCGATGATGAGCTTCGTAAGGAAATCAAAAACATTTCTGTTTATGCCCGTGTATCACCAGAGCATAAAATCAGAATCGTATCAATGTGGCAGGAGCTTGGCAATGTAGTATCTATGACTGGTGACGGTGTAAACGACGCACCAGCTCTTAAAAAGGCAGATATCGGTATCGCTATGGGTATTACAGGTACAGAGGTTTCTAAGGACGCTGCTGCTATGATTCTTACAGACGATAACTTTGCTACAATTATCAAGTCTGTTGCAAATGGTAGAAATATCTATGCTAACATTAAAAACGCAATTCAGTACCTGCTTTCAGGTAACTTAGCTGCTATTATAGTAGTTCTGGTTTGTTCAATCTTTGGTTTTGCTGTTCCATTTACAGCAGTACAGCTGTTGTTCATCAACCTGATTACAGACTCTCTGCCAGCTATCGCAATCGGTATGGAGCCACCAAATGGCGAGCTGTTAAAAGAAAAGCCTCGTTCAGCTAACGAGTCACTTATCAACAAGAGCTTCCTTGGCAGCACAGCTATTCAGGGTGTACTTATAGCTATTGCAACAATTATTGCTTTTGTTGTTGGTGCTGGTAGTGTAGAAAACCTGTTTGGTGCAGTAAACGGTGATGTATCTTGTGCTATGGCATTTACAACAATCTGTCTTGCAAGACTATGGCATGGCTTTAATATGCGTGGCAAGCAGTCATTGATTAAGCTTGGCATTGCTAAAAACCCTGTTTCTCTTGCAGCTTTTGCAGTTGGTGTAATTCTGCTTGCAGTAGTAGCATTTGTACCAGTTGTTGCTGGTATCTTCGATGTAGTTGCAATCAATGTACCAGTTGTACTTGTTTGCTCAGTTGCTCCAACAGTTATTATTCAGGTAACAAGAATGATTAAAGAGCTTATCAAAAAGTAATTATAAACAGAATAAGTTAAGCCTGTAAGGCTTAAACCTGAGCCGATGCAAAGTGATTTTGCATCGGCTTTTTTTGACCGAAAAATTGTAGTTTAGGTGTGAGCTAACGCTCACA
>JAXJDU010000137.1:0-2377 GCA_036301785.1 Acutalibacteraceae bacterium
ACCAGAACCACAAGCAAGAAATACGGCTGACATTACAGTTGAATATAAAGCCTTTAAGATTACAATCCCTGCAAATGTTGATATAGGAACATTGGAAAACATTTTAAAGGTGGTGCTACAGACTAATGTTTGAATATAGCGACTATAAAATCATTCTCTGCTGTGGTGCTACTGACATGAGAAAAAGCATTAACGGGTTGTCAGAAATAGTTTGTGAGCAATTTCAGCTTGAACCAAGGGATAAAATAATTTTTGCATTTTGCAATAATAATCGCAATCGCATAAAATTGCTTGTATGGGCAGATAATGGATTCTGGATTCATTTCAAAAGAATAGAGAGAGGAAGAGTTGTGTGGCCTACAGAAGAGGCTGATGAAAAGACAATGATACTTGCGTATGATGATCTTAAAAATATAATCATTGCACCTGGAATTACACAAAAAATAAAGCGTACTGAGGTATGGAAAAAGTGTTAATTTTACTAGGATTTTTGAGCTTTTTATGGTATAATTAACACATCAAAAAATATGATTCAGGAGGATTTTAGGGTGAGTACAATCGAAGAATTGAGAGCTGAAATTGAAGCTTTAAAATCCAAACTAAAAGAAAAAGATGAGAAAATCCAGTCACTTGAAAAAGTAAATAACTGGTATATTGAGCAGTTGAAATTAAAAGCAAAAGAGAAATTTGGTGCATCATCTGAAAAGGTAAATTCTGACCAACTTTCTTTTTTTGACCTCTTTAACGAGGCAGAAACTCTTCAGGAACCAATAGCCGTTGAGCCGGAGCTTGAAACTGTTGTGAAGGAACATTCACGCAAGAAGTCAAAGCGTGGAAGTAGGTTCAGTAATCTTCCTGTTGAGGTGATTGAACATAAGCTTGATGAAAGCGAAATGATATGTGATGTTTGTGGCGAACCTCTTACAGTTATGAAAAAGGAAACCCGAAGAGAACTTGTAATCATACCTGCTCATGCAAAGATTGTAGAGCATGTAACATATTTCTATAGTTGCAGAAACTGTGATAAGAATGGTGAGTCTGGCTTCATAAAGCAAGCTGAACATCCTAAAGCACTTATCCCAAAATCAATTGTTTCACCACAATCATTGGCATATATAATGAATCAAAAGTATGCACTTGCAGTACCACTATATAGACAAGAACAAGAATTCGAAAGACTGGGCTTTGAACTATCAAGGCAGAATCTTTCTAACTGGATATTAAAGGGTGCAGCACTGTTGAAGCCACTTTACAACGAGCTTAAATGTAGCCTTTTGAACGAAACACTATTGCATGCAGATGAGACTGTTCTTGAAGTTCTAAATGAACCAGGTAAATCTGCAACCAGCAAGTCCTATGTATGGGTATATAGAACTTCAATGTATAACACACATCCTGTGGTATTGTATGAGTATACTCAAGGTCGAGGTAGCGTATATCCTGAGAAATTCCTTAAGGATTGGTCTGGAACATACCTACATTGTGACGGATATGTAGGATATAAAAAATTAGAAAATGTCACACTATGTGGCTGTTTAGTTCATGCTAAAAGAAAGTTTCACGAAGCATTAATTGTAAGTCCTGACAATGAGACAGCCCAAACAGGAGAAAAATATCTGTGTAAGCTATTTGCTTTAGAGCATGATGCAGACAAGCAAGAAATGTCTCTCGAAGAAAGATATGCATTAAGAGAAACTAAATCCAAAGCGATAATTGATGAATTCTATACTTGGATAAATTCTGTAAAGGACAAAATCTTGCCACAAAGCTGTGTGGGCAAGGCAATTACCTATGCCATAAATCAGAAAGAAGCGCTTTGTAGCTTTCTTCTGGATGCAAGAATTCAGCTAAGCAACAATCTCGCAGAGCAAAGCGTGAAGCCTTTTGTTATAGGCAGAAAAAACTGGTTATTTTCTAACACTGTTAACGGAGCGACCTCATCAACAATTATATATAGCATTATTCAGACAGCTATAGCTCATGACCTTATACCAGAGAAATATCTGACATATGTATTTACACAAATACAGTATGGTAAGGATGTAAGCACCTATCTTCCTTGGTCAGAGCAGATGCCTGAATATTGTAAATCGAAAAGCCCTCAACAAAAGTAATGTTGTGTTACTTTTGTTGAGGGTTCTATGCGTGCTTGAATTGACGCTTACAATTATCTTTTGTATGTGTGTTTTCTTTATAATGAAAAATGCACAGTATCGAAAAACTGATACTGTGCATTTTATTTTAGAAATCAATTACTAACGTAATCGGTGGCATTTTTTCGCAATCAATTACTTCATAATTGGTTGCATTACTTATTCACCTTTTTCTATGTCGTACTTTCCTTCAAAGTAAATTTCGTACCATACAAGGAAAATAT
>JAXJDU010000138.1:0-1548 GCA_036301785.1 Acutalibacteraceae bacterium
CACAGAAAGAAAAAATTAGTAATTGGCTTTATGATGAATACAGGATTGCTTACGATAAAATTGGACAAGCTCCTGATTCAAGAAGAAATGAAGAAATAGTTTCTGCTGTTTATGAAAAAATTGAAGAGTGTTTTTTGGTAAAAAATAGTATGTTACCAGGGAGAAAACAGAGGTGCTGGTAGATGGATTTTGATCTCTTAGTACTAACAATTTGCTGAATTGAAAATTTTATAGAAATTTAATTTACTGGTGCTTTTATTGTACAGTTAATGTGATATAATTATTAAAAATAAATCTGCACATAAAATGCAATGTATTCAAGGGTGATAAAATGCTTAATTTACTATTAGGTCGTAGTGGCAGTGGCAAAAGTCACTACCTTAAAGAGGTATCAGATAAATACATAAACGACGGTAAACCTGTTTTGGTGCTTGTGCCAGAGCAGTTTTCATTTGAAACCGGTCTGTATTTTCTTAATAAAAACGGCAGAGCATTAAACGAAAATGTAAGGGTGCTCAGCTTTTCTACGCTAAAAAAATATGTTTTCTCTCTTGTTGGTGGCGTTACAAATGATTTTTTAGACGAGGGAATTTCTAAAATATTGATGAGTCTTGCAATAGAAGAATGTAGCGATAAGCTGGAGCTTTATGCAAAGCAGGCTAAAAACAAAAACTTTGTTGATACATTGCTTACAACAATAAATGAATATAAAAGCAGTGGTATTGATGAAGATGATTTATTGACGGTAAAGGCAGAGGTTGATAATCCTACACTTAAGCAAAAGCTGGAAGAAACTGCATATATCCTGCAAACCTACTCTGGTATGGTTAATCAGAGCTATGTGCATAGTCAGGATGTGCTTGAATATCTGTCACAGCAAATTGCCGAGCATAAAATTTTTGCTGGCTACACAGTTTTTATAGACGCCTTCACTGGTTTTACTGCACAGCAATACAAGGTGCTTGAAAGTATAATATCTCAGGCAGATGATGTTTACTTTTCACTTAGTACAGAATGTGCTGATAACAGGGTAGACGAAAAAAGTATTCGTTTCAGAGTAACTATAGACACCTATCACAGAATCCGTGTCTTAGCCAACAAGTGCAATAAAAAGGTAACCGAGCATTATGCTCCGTTTTCAGAAAACCACCGAACCTCAAAGCAGGATTTACAGGCTGTAGAAAGGTCGCTTTACGCATTCCCTGTAAAGCCATATAGTGGTAAGGTTGAAAATGTATTTTTGTATTCTGCTGATAATATCTACAACGAATGTGAATATATAGCAAGTACAATTAAGTCGCTTACTATTAACGAGGGCTACAGATACAGGGATATAGCCATTGTATGCCGTGATGAATCGCTATACAGAGGAGTTCTGGATGTAACTCTTGATAAGTTCAATATAGCATACTTTATGGATAAGCCTGAAAATATAAACGCAAAGCCACTTGTTAATTTTATTCGTCACTGCTTTGACGCTATAACAAACGGTTTTAACAGTGAATCTATATTAAGAATTTTAAAAACAGGTATTACAAAATATAGCTA
>JAXJDU010000139.1:0-2150 GCA_036301785.1 Acutalibacteraceae bacterium
CGCAAATTCTCTTTGCAATGATAGGTCTTGCGAAAGAAGTACCTAGAAGATACTTACCCTCGTAAACTGCACCTGCTTTGATTGTTGGGAAGATATAATCCTCAACAAATTCCTTATTCAAATCCTCGATATATAGCTTTGATGCACCTGTTGCAATAGCCTTTTCCTCAAGACCGTCAAGCTCTGTACCCTGACCAACATCACCAGAAACTGCAATAACCTCACAGTTGTTGTAGTTTTCCTTCAGCCATGGAATGATGATTGATGTATCAAGACCACCTGAATATGCAAGTACAACCTTTTTAACCTCTTTATTTACCTTTGCCATTTTAATGACCTCCTATATGTAAATATGTAAAAATAATTAGTTTAATTTACAAACTATATTATACTCACATTATACAAAAAATCAAGTATTTTTTGTATATTTATTCAACACCTGTATTTTTTGTAGCTTTATACATTTTTCTGCGTATATATGCCGAAATTTCTGATTAACTTATCCACATTTTCAACGGAATTTTCCACACCTAAAAATCAACAGCATACTTTCTTATTATTCATTATTCACTGATTTTTGTATATTTATTCATATATGCAAATAATGTTGTATATTTCATTTTGTAGTGATATAATAATTACATCATACACATAAGTATTATTATTTATTAAGGAGAAGAAACTATGAGTAATTTTAAAGAAATCAAACCAATCGAAATCAACGGCAACGCATTTAAGCTTATCGGCACAGACTGGATGCTTGTAACAGCAGAGGAAAACAACAGCTGTAATATGATGACAGCAAGCTGGGGTGGCTTGGGTATTATGTGGAATAAGCCTGTAGCCTACACATTCATAAGACCACAGCGTTACACCTATGGCATGCTTGAAAACGGCGAGTATTACTCACTTTGCTTTTTAGATGACAGCTACAGAGATGTTTTAAAGCTTTGTGGTACAAAAAGTGGCAGAGATATAGACAAGGTAAAAGAAACAGGTCTGACAGTTGAGCATATCAACGGTGTACCTTACTTTGCAGAATCTAAGCTTGTGCTTGTATGTAAAAAGCTATATGCACAAATGCTTAACGAGGATTGTCTGATAGAAAAGGCATTCGCAAGCAACTACAACGCAGACGGCACAGACTGGCACAAGATGTACATTAACGAAATTGTAAATGTACTGGTAAAGGAATAACATGGCAAAAACCGTACTTATAACAGGAGCCTCCCGTGGCATTGGTGCAGAAATAGCAAGACAGTTTGCATTAAACGGCTACAATGTGGCTATTAACTACAACAAAAGTGAAAAACAGGCTTCGCTTTTAAAGCAGGAGATAACAGAAAACGGTGGCACAGCCGAGATTTTCAGGGCTGATGTAAGCAACCACAGCGAGGTTGTAAAAATGACAGAGGCTGTCTACTCTGTCTTTGGCTTTATTGATGTGCTTGTAAATAACGCAGGAATCGCACAGCAAATTCTTTTTACTGACATTACACCCGACATATGGGCAAATATGCTTAACACAAACCTTACAAGCGTTTACAACTGCTGTAACGCTGTATTACCAAAAATGATAAGCGAGCATAGTGGCAATATAATAAATATCGCTTCTATGTGGGGTGAAACTGGTGGAAGCTGTGAGGTGCATTATTCAGCTGCAAAGGCTGGTGTAATAGGCCTTACAAAGGCACTTGCCAAAGAGGTTGGTCTTAGTGGCATAAGAGTAAACTGTGTTTCTCCTGGTGTTGTTATGACAGATATGATGTCTGACTTCACAGAGGAAACCCTTGACTGCCTGAAGGAAGAAACTCCACTTAACAAGCTTGGCAATAGTCTTGATATAGCAAACGCTGTACTGTTTTTAGCAGACGAAAAATCCTCATTCATCACCGGTCAGGTACTTGGTGTTAATGGTGGTATACTTATTTAACAAAAAGGTTGATAAAAGCACACCTACGCTTTTATCAACCTTTTTATTTTGTGGTAAACAAATTGTAGTTCAGGCGTGAGCTAACGCTCACACCTGAAGAGAAAAAAAGCGTAAAGTTTAGGTCCAGCCTTTTCAAAGGCTGGTGGGTCATGCAACCAATTTGCGAAGCAAATTGATTGCGTAAACAAGCACTGTGTGCTTGTTTACATAAAATAAG
>JAXJDU010000140.1:0-13470 GCA_036301785.1 Acutalibacteraceae bacterium
GCGTTGATAAGGTTAGCTCTGTGAATACGGGCAAAGCTCTTAACAAGTACAGCCTTTACACCAAGATATAGTGGAGCAAGTGCTGCGTGCTCTCTTGATGAACCCTGACCGTAGTTTTCGCCACCAACGATTACGCTCTTGCCCATAGCCTTAGCTCTTGCTGGGAATTCCTTGTCGCATACTGTGAAGCAATGCTCTGAAATAGCAGGAATATTTGAACGAAGTGGAAGAATCTTAGCACCAGCAGGCATAATGTGGTCAGTTGTGATGTTATCCTCAACCTTAAGTGAGCATTTAGCCTCAATGCTGTCCTCCAGTGGGTATGTAGCTGGGTATGGCTTTATGTTTGGTCCTCTTAGTACCTCAACGCTGTCCATATCCTCCTCTGCTACAGGAGCAGCAACCATGTTGTCGTTTACAAGGAACTGCTCTGGAAGCTCAATCTTAACCTCGTCACCAAGTGTTCTTGGGTCGCAGAATACACCTGCAAGTGCAGAAGCTGCTGCTGTTTCTGGTGATACAAGGTAAATCTGACCATCAGCTGTGCCAGAACGACCCTTGAAGTTTCTGTTGAATGTTCTCAGAGAAATACCCTTAGAGTTAGGTGACTGACCCATACCGATACATGGACCACAAGCACACTCAAGAATTCTTGCACCTGCTGCAATTAAATCACCTAACGCACCATTCAGAGCAAGCATATTGTAAACCTGCTTTGAACCAGGAGCAATAGACAGAGAAACATTCTCAGCAACAGTTTTGCCCTTTAGGATAGCTGCAACTCTCATAAGGTCTAAGTAAGATGAGTTTGTACATGAACCGATACATACCTGGTCAACAACCTGTGGACCGATTTCTTCGATTGACTTTATATTATCAGGGCTGTGTGGGCAAGCAGCCATTGGAACAAGCTCAGAAAGGTTAATGTCGATAACCTCATCATAAACAGCGTCAGCATCAGCTGAAAGCTCTATCCAGTCATTTTCTCTGCCCTGAGCCTTAAGGAATGACTTTGTAACCTCGTCAGAAGGGAAGATAGATGTAGTAGCACCAAGCTCAGCACCCATGTTTGTAATTGTAGCACGCTCTGGTACTGTAAGAGTTTTAACACCCTCGCCACCGTACTCTACAATTTTACCTACGCCACCCTTAACAGACATAATCTTCAGTACCTCAAGGATTACATCCTTAGCAGATACCCATGGCTGTAGCTTGCCAGTAAGGTTAATTCTAACCATTTTAGGCATTGTTATGTAATATGCACCGCCACCCATAGCAACGGCAACATCAAGACCACCTGCACCGATAGCAAGCATACCAATACCACCACCTGTTGGTGTGTGGCTGTCTGAGCCGATAAGAGTTTTGCCAGGGATACCGAATCTCTCAAGATGTACCTGATGACAAATACCGTTACCAGGTCTTGAATAGTAAATACCATGCTTTCTGCAAACTGTCTGGATAAAACGATGGTCGTCTGCATTTTCAAAGCCTGTCTGAAGTGTGTTGTGGTCGATATATGCAACACTCTTTTCTGTTTTAACTCTTGGTACACCAATAGCCTCAAACTCAAGGTAAGCCATTGTACCTGTTGCGTCCTGTGTAAGTGTCTGATCAATTTTTAAACCTATATCACTGCCTACTGTCATTTCACCACTAAGCAGATGGTTTTTGATTATCTTTTGTGCTATTGTATAACCCATGATAATCTCCTCCTTAATTTTAATATAGTGAGCCATAGCTCTTTATATAATATATTTTAAATAAATATAAATTGCGTGATTTCTCAATATATAATGTATTATCTATAAATCAGCTTTAATTGTCAATTAAATAACTGTTAATTAAAGTGAATCAACAATATCCTTTAAATACTGCTTGAACTCCTCGCCGAATTCTTTATTCTGCATACCAAGCTCCACCTGTGCCTTTAAAACGCCAAGCTTGTTGCCCATGTCGTAACGCACACCTGTAAAGTCTACAGCTGTCATGCCTGTTGTAGTAGCAAGTACCTTCATAGCGTCAGTAAGCTGGATTTCTCCACCTACACCTGGCTCAACCTTCTCAAGAATATCAAAGATTTCAGCAGGTAGTACACATCTGCCCAGTATAGAGAACAGAGAAAGAACCTCTTCCTTTGTTTTTGGCTTTTCTACCATATCTGTACAGCTGTAAATATTATCCTCAAGCTTGTCTACCTTCAGTGAGCCATACTTGTGGATTTCACTTTCTGGTACCTCTTTTACACCAAGTACACCCTTGCCGTACTTTTCGTAGGCTCTTATAAGCTGACCAATAGCAGGGTCTTCACCTACAATTACATCATCGCCAAACATTACAGCAAATGGCTCGTCACCAACAAAGCTTTTTGCACAGCTTACAGCATGACCAAGGCCCTTAGTTTCTTTCTGACGGATAAATGTAATAATAGCAAGCTTTGGTATAGCTGTTACAGCTTCGTAAAGCTCTGTTTTGTTACCCTTCAGCAAAGCCTGCTCAAGCTCAGGTGAATAGTCAAAATGGTCTTCGATTACACCCTTGCCACGGTTTGTAATAATCAGGATTTCTTCAATGCCTGATTTTACAGCTTCTTCTACAATATACTGAATAGCTGGCTTGTCAACTATAGGGAACATTTCTTTTGGCATTGCCTTTGTTGCAGGCAAAACTCGTGTACCTAATCCAGCAGCAGGTATTATTGCCTTGCGAATTTTTTTCATTTGTACCTCTCCTTTATGGTTTAGCTCTATAGTTTAAAATAATAACGGAATACAGTTTACTATGATGTATGCAACAAACAGAATGTAAGCCAGTGGAGTGTTAACACCACCAGTTTTTTCTAAATGCTTTTTAACTTCTTCATCTGTAGAAAATTTGCTCTTTGCTTGTCTTACCTTTTTGATTACATGCTTATAATAGCAACGGTTAGCTATAAGTCCTGATACTATCATAATAAGCCATTCAAAAACTGAAGCTGCTAAAAACACAAAGAACATAATCTGCTGATTTTGTGAAAGAATATAAAGCTGGTCGTATAGAATAGTACCGTCTACAATCAGGTTGTAGGTTTCAAGCATAGCCATAACAGGGTTAGCAAGCAGGTTACACGCAGTTATGCATAAACCCAGCAATACAGTAAGAATTGTACCCAGCAAATATTGCTTGCGATACAAAAACCAACCACCTGAAAAAATAAATGCTGCCAGATTAAAACGACCTTTGTTATAGTCTTTTAGTCTTTTAAAGACTAAGCTGTACAGAAGAGTATTATTTTTTACATACTTCTGAGCCTCTGACATTTTAACATTTTCAGCAATCTCCAGTTCAGGGTCAAGCGTTAGCTGCGATATAACAAAAGGCATACCCTGAAAATCTCCATTCTGATTTGTAGGGTTACTATTAAATACATTCTGAGCATTGGGAGCAGCGTCGGTTAAAGGTGATGAGCAATGCTTGCAGAAAAATGAATCTCCACTGTTTTTTGTGCCACAATTACTGCAAATGGTAAATTCTTCGTTAACCTGCGAGCTGTCAGGAGTGTCTTCTGCACTCCACACAAAGCCTTCGGCATGCTTATGAAAGTTGATACACTGATTGTTTTCCTCGTAGCACGCTCTGTGCTGAGGAGTGCCACAAACAGGGCATACAACAACATCGTCATCCTTATCAAAACGCTTATCGCAATGTGTACATTTCTGATTAAAGTATTTCAATTTAATTTCCTTTCATCTGCATAAATATAAATGTTTTAAATACACTACTATTCTAATAATTTTAACAGATTTTGCAGAAAACTTCAACTGTTTATTTTAGGTTTATATGTAGCAAGATGTAACACTTTTAAAAAAATTTTTGTGGAAGATATATCTGTGGAATATTGTGTAATTAAAGGCGTATTATGGTATAAAAAATCTCCGTAAAAGAAATTCTTCTACGGAGATAAAAGCTATAGGTTTATCTTAGCTGATAAAGCTGCATATCACCAGCTGATGCAATCTTTACATAACCATTGCTCAGAAATTCTGCAAGATTGTTTTCGTTGTTTGTTACACTGTTACCACTTACAAGCAGATATTCTGTTACCTTGTTTTCACCATGAACATTAGGGTACTGGTAAAGCTCAGGGAAGTTGTACATGTGTGGTATGTAATTTCCGGCAGCTGTAATCTCTGCGTCAGTAGGTATTGTAGCAATAAGTGAGTTGTACTCTGCTGATACATCTTCGTAGCTTTCTTTAGCATTGTTGTAATATTCAGCTCTAGGGAAGAACAGCGAGTTACTCATTATAATGCACATAGAAAGGCTGAAGGTAAGCACAAAGCTCCTTGTTTGTGGCTTAGCCTCTGCTATAATAATATAAGCTATAAACAGTATAAGTGCTGCTACACCGTATGTATACTGGAATTTAACATCGTATTGATATTTCCAGTTAGACATTAAATCAACAACAAGCATTGGAATAAGCAGAACAAGAATGCTCTTGTTTTTGCTTATAAATGGTGCAAATGCTACCGGTAACAGCATCCAGAACATAAACATAATCTTATCTGATGTAAATACCTGAGAGATAAAGTAACCAAAGTTAGCAATGCAGGTTTTAGCAACAGCAGAAAATCCAGATTCACCACTTGCCATATAGTTTGCAAGTCTGTCTGTCATTACACCGTCACCAAGTGTTGCAACAACGCTTGTAGCTATTGAAAAATAGATTACAGCGATTGCAAGTATTCCACCACCAAGCAGATAATCCTTACGGGTTGCGATTAAATATAATGCAATAGACATTACATATATAGCAGCGTCCTCTTTAACTGTTAAAATCAAAGCACAGAATACCAAAGTGCCAATCCACTTGTTTTTTACTATAAAATACATTGCCCACATAATAAGCACTGTTAAAAATTTGTTTTCGTGGAAGTCATACAGACAGCCGTTTGCCAATGTAGGGTATAATAAATACATTAAACAGCAGATAGCTGTAACAGCCTCTGAAAGCTTGAAGTGCTTGCAGATTAAAACTACAGGCACAGCACCAAGTGCTACAAAGCCTGCCTGAATAACAAGCAGTGTTTCTGGTCGTGGACAAATAGCGTAAAAAGGAAGTAAAACATAGTAAAATGGGCTGAAGTGTACACCAAAGTGTGACATAAGCACATTACGCTCTACTGTTGTGTCTGCAAGTCCTGTTGTACGCATATTTTCAAACATCTGTGCAAATATTCCAAAATCGAAATTGTGTGCCATATACGCCTGATATCTTGCTATTGAAGGAATCGAAACAAAAATTGTAAACAGAATAACACCTGCACCTGCTACAGCCCACGAGGTGTGCTTAGGCAATTTTATTGCAGTAAGGTCTATTTTATTATCCTTAGCTATCCACGAGATAACTAAAAACATTATAAAGCCTATACCGATATTCATATAAATGTTGCTTGTGCTTGAGTTGCTTATATCACAGCCTAGGTATGTTAACGCACTGCCAAAAAGCACCGACGAAATAAGCAACGCTATGGGTATAATAACCTTGTTTCTTATAAACATACAGGTAAATACCAGCGACGCTGCAATGATAAGTGTGGTAAGAATAACAAGCTCTAAATTTACACCAAGTACAAAGTCAAGCTCTGTGTAGTTACCGTCTGTATTAAGCAGAGTAATAAAGCTGCTTAAGCAAAAACCAGAGCAAAACGCTGCAAATATATAGTCAAGTGGTACAAGCTTAAAAAAGTTTTCAAGCATAGCTGCTGAGCCTTTACTATTTTTTTTATCCGACATAATATATCACATCCTTAAAATTATATATAGCTAATAATACATTAAAACAAGCGAAATTTCAACTGATTACTTCATAAATTAAGCGTGATAATGATTATTTTTGATAAACATCTTTACTGTAAAGAGTGGTTGTGATAAAATATTTTTGTAAAAAATGTTGAAAGGGACTGAAAATATGGATTGTATTTTTTGTAAAATAGTAAACGGAGAAATTCCTTCAAAAAAGGCTTACGAGGATGACAAGGTGCTTGCATTCTTTGATATTCAGCCACAGGCACCGGTGCATATTGTTGTTATTCCTAAGGAGCATATCGAAAGCATGAACGGAATAACAGCCGACAACAGCAGCCTTGTAGCACATATATTTGAGGTTATACCACAAATTGCAAAGGAAAACGGACTTGATGACGGCTACAGAGTTGTAAGCAACTGTGGTGCAAATGCAGGTCAGACTGTTTTTCATATTCATTTTCATATTCTGGGCGGCAGTAAGCTTGGTGTAAATATGGCTTGAAGTATAAAGCAGATACTATTCAGAATTTTCAAAGGCAGGAGAAATTAATAATGGGATACTATGAGATGACTATAGCAGGCTGTAAAAGAAAGCTGCCACTTTGTGAGGTTACAGAAAACCTTGATATAGCTGCATTTATAATGTTTAATGATGTTGAGGTTACAGAGGCTGCAGCTGCAGAGCTTTTAAAAAAATGCCCTGAGCATGATATTGTAATTACAGCTGAGGCAAAGGGTATTCCTCTTTGCTACGAAATGGCAAGACAGGGTTGCAGAAATTATGTAATAGCAAGAAAATCTGTTAAGCTGTATATGACAGATATAATAGAAACAAAGTGCAAATCAATTACAACTGCTAAGGAGCAGGTGCTGTATTTAAGTGGTGATGACGCACAGGCTTTAAAGGGTAAGCGTGTACTTATTGTAGATGATGTTATAAGTACCGGTGAATCAGTGTGTGCTTTGGAGCAGCTTGTAAATAGTGTAGGTGGAGAAATAGTTGGAAAGGCAACTGTTCTTGCCGAGGGTGACGCACAGGGCAGAGATGATATAATCTATCTTGAGCCATTGCCGGTGTTCCCTAAGTAAGTGTAAACTCTGTTTAAAAATAAAAATAAGCAGGTGATAATGTGAGGTTGGTATTTTATATAGTAGGCTTTTGCTATATGCTGGGTTTGCTATTTACTGCAACAGCAGGTGCCAGCCTTGCATTTTATTTTGTGCCTGCTATTTGTCTGCTTGCAGTAATTTCCTTTGCTTTTAATAAGGGTAAAAATAAAACTGAGCTTACAATAGGGCTTATGTGTATTGCTGTTGGTATATTATCCTATTCGTTTGCATACAGGGCACAGGTAGTGCCTGCAAAACAGCTTATAAACCATACAGCTAAGCTTACGGCAACAGTAACAGAAAAACCGTATTGCCGTAACGGAAGATATTACTACACAGTAAAAACAAAGGAAATAACTGTAACAGATTCTGAAATAACCGATATTCCCAAAAGCATAAAGCTAAGGCTGTCAGCCTCTGAAAGCTGGGAATGTGATGTATATGAGGATGTTGAGCTACAGGTTAAATTTAAAGAAAGCAACAAATCACGCTTTAGCAAGCATAATATAGCCTGTGGCTTTTATATTGATGCAACACCTGATGAAGACAGCGTAAAGGCTTTGGATAGCGAAACTACACCATGGTATTCATTTGTTTACAGCATAAGAGAGAATGTGTATCATAAGCTTTTATCTGTGCTTGACAAGGACAGCAGCTCGTTGCTTATGGCGTTATTGCTTGGTGATAAATCATCAATGGACAGAGCAATACAGGAAGGCTTCAGAGAAGCAGGGCTTAGTCATCTTATAGTGGTGTCGGGCTTACATCTGTCGATTATATCGGGCTTTATATTCAAGGTCTTTTCCTGCTTTATCAAGGATAAGAAAATCCCTGCTGGCATTACAATAGCAATGATATTGATATATGCTGTTATTACAGGCTTTGCGTATTCGGTAATACGCAGTGCTGTGATGAATATTATCTGGCTAGGCTCGTATTTTGTACACAGAAAGCCAAGCTCTATAAACAGCCTGGGATTAGCAGGATTGATTATAACAGGTGTAAATCCTTTAAGTATAAGTAATCTCAGCTTTATACTGTCGTTTCTGGCTACACTGGGTATAATAACACTCGAAAGCAAAATAAGAAAAGGCATTTTTGCAATTCTGCCACATCGGGCAAGCGATAAACGATTATGGTATATAAATAAGCCTGCTGAATATGTTGCAGGCTGTATAAGCGTTTCAACCTCAGCTACACTGTTTACCTTGCCGATAGCTGTTTTTGTGTTTGAAAGCTTCAATACATATTTTTTACTTTCAAACCTTGCTGTGCTGGCGTTAGCACCTGCTGTTATTGTATTGGGAATATTTTTAACAGCTGTGCTGTATATTCCGTTTGCGTTACCACTTGCAGAGACTTTAGCAATCATAGAGAAATTCTTGTGCGATTTTCTGATGTATGTGTCGGAATGTGTGTCACAGCTTCCTATGGCTGTAATCAGTTTAGGATCTTTTACAATAAAGCTGGGTATGGTTACTGTAATAGCAATAGTTGCTGTTTTCTTTGTTGTGCAGGGCTTCAGGGTTAAAAGTGTTGGTATTTGCACAGTGGTGTGTATATGTGGATATACCATAATTATGTCGCTTGGGTATTTAGTAACAAGCAATTTTATGGTTTTGCAGATAATAGATACAGGTGGTGGTGTGGCTGTTTTTGACACCTCACCAAGTGGTGTAAGCGTGCTTAGCTGTGGTGGTGACAGATACCACACAGACAACGCTATTACAGCATTGGAAAATAAAATACCTGATACCATGGTTATTCCTGATTATCGTATGTATTACAGCAAATATGCACAGGATTATATCTGTGGATTTGACTTTAAGAATATTTTAGTATATGATACCGATAAATATTCCGAAGGTATGAATGAGCTTTTACAGAGCAAAAATGTAAAATATATAGATGAAAACACAAGGGTGGATTTTCAGAAATATAGCTACGAGATAATCACAGTAAAAGACGAAAAGGGCAAGCAGTACAGAAACTGGATTTATATTCAAAGCGATAACAGTACAGTGCTGATATCGCCTGAAAATGCAGATTGCTCAAAGCTGCCACAGCAGTACAGAAAATGTGATGTCTTGATACTGCAGAGAAATTGCAGTAATGTTGATTCTATAGCCTGTGGTAATACTGTGTATTGTGGCAAAAACAACGCTGATAAGAATACAGGCGAAAATTATTATTACACCGAAAACGGTGATGTGCTACTATATGAAATTTTTAACAGGAGCGTAAGTGTATGGCAAAGCTGACAGAAGCAGATTTAAAAATACAGATAAAAAATTCAGACTTTAAAAACCTATACCTTTTATATGGCGAAGAAAAAATGCTTGTGGCTGTTTATTCTAAAAAGCTAAGAGAAAAAGCAGTGGGAAAAACACCGTCTGATTTTTATTATCATACCTATAACGAGGATAGCACTGTAGACGAAATTATAAAGGCTATCGAGATTATTCCGTTTGGCTGTATGTACAATTATGTGCTTGTAGAAAATTTATCCTTTGAAAAGCTGAGAGATGACGAGATAACACTCCTGCTTAAAGCACTTGAGGATGTACCACCGTCTACAATAGTAGCCATTGCTATGACAACTGCTGTGCAGAGCACAAAAAAGGCTAAATTCTGGAAAAAGCTGGTGGATACAGCTGATAAATATGGTACAGCTGTAGAGTTTAAGAAAAAAACAGTACAGGACCTTCGCAAACAGCTTGTAAGCTGGGCTTCAAAAAGAAATATTGTGCTGTCAAATGAAAATGCAATAAAAATAATAGAGTATAGTGGTACAGACCTTAACACGCTTAAAAACGAGCTTGATAAGCTGTGTGCTTATGTTAACGAGGGAGAAATTACAGCACAGCATATTGACGCTGTTGTAACTAAAAACCTTGCTACCCGTGTGTTTGATATGACAAAGGCAGTTGTTAACGGAGAGTGGGACAGTGCCTTTGAAAAGCTTGATTTGCTGTTTTATCAGCGAGAAGAGCCTATAATGATTTTGGCAGAGCTGTCAAACACATATACAGATATGTACAGAGCAAGAATTGCTGTAGAAAGTGGTATGCGTGCCGAGGATGTAGCCAAGGATTTTGACTATGCACGAAAGGAATTCAGACTTAAAAACGCAGAAAAAGCCTCAGCCGGCATTACTACCGATGACATCTGCAAATGCCTTGAATATCTTGCTTTAACTAATACAGCAATGAACAGCAGCAGTGCAAATAAAAGGCTTCTGCTTGAACAGCTTGTTGCTAAGCTTATTATAACAAGAAAGCAGGTGCGAAGATGATAACAATAAGAGAGGCTATAATTGTAGAGGGTAAGTATGACAAGATGAGATTAAGGTCTGTTGTAAATGCTACTATTATAGAAACAAACGGCTTCAGAATTTTTAAGGATAAAGAAAAGGTAAACCTTATAAAACAGCTTGCAGAGAAGAATGGTGTTATAGTGCTTACCGACAGCGACGGAGCTGGCTTTGTCATAAGAAATCATCTTAAAAATATCGTACCAAAGCAGCAGATAAAGCATGCCTATATACCACAGATAAAGGGTAAAGAAAAGCGAAAGGCTGCACCGTCAAAGGAGGGTACACTTGGCGTAGAGGGTATTGACGAGCAGGAGCTTTTAAAGGCTTTGAAAAACGCTGGCGTTACATATCAGTCAGAGGAAGAGCAGCTACAGGAATATAAGGTTAAGGATAAAATAAAAATTACAAAGGTAGATTTATTTAAGCTGGGCTTGACAGGCAGAGAAAACAGCCATGTATTAAGATGTGAATTGCTTAAAAGGCTTAATCTGCCACAATATATAACCACAAACGCTCTGCTTGATGTGCTTAATTCTTTGATGGATTTAAACGAGCTTGCTGATATCTTAAAAGAAATGGAAGCTGAGTAATTGCGTTGTTTTTCCTTCTTGCAAATGTTGCACAAATTATGTGAACGGCTTTTGTAAATATAACGAAAAACTTAGTTTTAATTGACTTTTATTGTAAAAAAATATATAATTACTCTGTTATAGCTGTATCTAAGTTTTTGTCAATATATTGATGAAAACTTAAATACAGCAAAATAAAAAATCCCTTTATGGAGGTAATAAGATTGAAAAGAGTTGCAAAACCTGTATTTTTCATCATTGCCATCCTAATACTTGTACTTAGCTATTTTGCAACCTTTGGTTTGCATACTCAATACGGTGATATTGACACAACCGTAGTTAAGGGTATTGGTGACATTAGATGGGGAATAGACATTCGTGGTGGCGTAGAGGCTACCTTTAAGCCTGCTGCTGGCTACGATGCTTCAGACGAAGAAATCGAGGCTGCAAAGGCAGTTATCGAAACAAGACTTGTATCAAGTAACATTACTGACTACGAGCTGTACGCTGACGCTTCAAGTGACAGAATTATTGTAAGATTCCCTTGGAAAGAGGACGAAACTGAATTTGACGCAAAAACTGCTATAGAAGAAATTTCTGCAACAGCCGAGCTTACATTCAGACCAGGAAATTCATACGCTACAGTAGATTACGACGCTGACGGTAACATGATATTCAAAACACCTACTGGTCAGACAGGAGAAACTGTTCTTATGGACGGTTCAAATGTAGTGTCTGCACAGCCATTTGCAACAGGTGCTGAATATGTTATTGAGCTTAAGCTGAAGGACGCTAGTATCTTTGAAAAGCTTACACAGGATAACATGGGTCAGGTTGTTTCTATCTGGCTTGATGACCAGATGATTTCTGCTCCTACAGTACAGACAGTAATCACAAACGGTGAAGCTTCAATTACTGGTTTAACAGACGCAAAAGAGGCACAGGACCTTGCTACAAAGATTAACGCAGGTGCATTACCATTCAAGCTTGAAACAACAAGCTTTGGCTCAGTAGACCCAACACTGGGTGAGTCTGCACTTGTTGCTATGGGCTATGCTGCTATTGCTGCACTTATCTTTATGGTAATATTCCTGATTGTTATGTACAGACTACCAGGCTTTATAGCTGTAATCGCACTTCTTGGTCAGCTTGCACTTTCAGTTGCTGCTGTATCTGGCTTCTTTACAGTTATACCAAGCTTTACAATGACACTACCTGGTATTGCAGGTATGATTCTGTCAATTGGTATGGGTGCTGACGCTAACATCATCACAGCTGAGCGTGTTCGTGAAGAAATCAGAGCAGGCAAAACAATTGACGGTGCTGTTATGACAGGTACAAAGGGTTCATTCTGGGCTATCTTTGACGGTAATATAACAGTAATTATTGTTGCTATAATTCTATTGTTGGTATTTGGCCCTGTAAATATTCTTTCTGGTATTTTCGGACCATCAACAACAGGTACAATCTATGCATTTGGTTACACATTGCTTGTTGGTGTAATTTCAAACTTTATAATGGGTGTTGCTGCGGCAAGATTAATGCTTAAGTCTGCTGCTGGCATAAAGCCATTGCGTAAAAAATGGTTGTTTGGAGGTGCCGGTAAGTAATGAAAAAGATGATTGATTTTACAGGAAAATCCAAAATTTTCTTTGGCATTTCTATTGCAATAATTGTTATAGGTATTATTTGTAACATCATTTTTGGTGTAACACTTGATATTCAGTTTACTGGTGGTACAATTCTTCAGTATAACTATACAGGTACTGTTAACACAGACGAGCTGAAGGACCTTATCCAGAAGGAAACAGCTGATACAGTATCCTTTAACATCGGTGAGAACATCACAATGGCAGAGGATGGCTCTCAGCTACAGAACGGTTATCTGCTTTCTGTACAGTTCTCTGGTAATAAAACAATCACAACAGAGGTTATGGATAGCCTTACAACAAAGCTGCAGGAGGCTTACCCAGATAACAATGTTAAAATGCTGGGCTCACAGTCTGTTGAATCCTCAATGGGCTGGAAGTTCTTCTCTAAATGTCTGGTTGCTGTTGCTATAGCTTGTGTGCTGATGGTTATATTTGTAGCATTCAGATTTAAGAAGATAGGTGGTTGGTCTGCTGGTGTAATGGCATTGGTTGCACTTTTCCACGATGTAGCAATGATTTACTTTGCATTTGTAATTTTAAGAATGCCAATCGACAGTAACTTTATTGCTGTAACACTTATGATTCTTGGTTACTCACTGAACGATACTATCGTAATCTACGACAGAGTTCGTGAGAACAGAAATTATATGGCTGGCAATAAGATTGATTTTGCACAGCTGTTCAACAAGAGTGGTACACAGGTGTTCAGAAGAACAGTATGTACATCTATTACTACATTATCAGCGATTGTAAGTGTATATGTATTTGCATTGATATTTAATATTCAGTCAGTAGTTACATTTGCTCTGCCAATGATGATAGGTGTAATTTCAGGTTGTTATTCTTCAATCTGTATTGCTGGTCCATTATGGGTTAAGTGGCAAGAGAGAAAACAGAATAAAAAATAATTTTTATAGCATAGGCTGTGTTGTTTAAGCAACACAGCCTGTTTGCATATTGAAGGAAAAAGAGTTATAATAATGAGGTCTGAAAGATGAATTGCAGTTTGTCGGTGTGAGCTAACGCTCACACC
>JAXJDU010000141.1:0-8310 GCA_036301785.1 Acutalibacteraceae bacterium
AAAATGGCTATTGCAATAGCAAGAGAGGGTGGTATTGGTATCATCCACAAGAATATGACTATAGAGCAGCAGGCAGACCAGGTAGATAGAGTAAAGAGATCAGAAAACGGTGTTATAGCAAACCCATTCTTCCTTTCACCTAATCACACAGTAAATGATGCAAACCAGCTAATGGCTAAATATAAGATTTCAGGTGTGCCAATTTGTGAAGATGATAAGCTAGTTGGTATTATCACAAACCGTGACCTTCGCTTTATGACAGAGATGGATTACAGCCAGCCAATTAAGAATGTAATGACATCAGAAGACCTTGTAACAGCACCAGTTGGTACAAGTATGGAGCAGGCACAGGAAATTTTGAGAAAGCGTAAGATTGAAAAGCTACCTATCGTAGATGATAATGGCAAGCTAAAGGGTCTTATCACAATTAAAGATATTGAGAAGTCAATGGAGTTCCCTAACTCTGCAAGAGATGACAAGGGCAGACTTCTATGTGGTGCTGCTATTGGTGCTACAGCAGACGTACTAGAGAGAGTTGCAGAACTTGTAAAGGCACAGGTAGATGTACTTGTACTTGATTCAGCACATGGTCATAACAGAAATGTTATCAACGCTGTAAGAAGAGTTAAAGAGGCATTCCCAGATGTACAGCTTATCGCTGGTAATGTAGCAACAGCAGAGGCTACAAGAGCTTTAATCGAGGCTGGTGCTGACGCTGTAAAGGTTGGTATTGGTCCTGGTTCAATCTGTACAACTCGTGTAGTTGCAGGTATTGGTGTACCACAGATTACAGCAATTTACGACGCAGCTTGTGCAGCAGCAGAGTACGGTGTGCCAATTATCGCTGATGGTGGTATTAAGTATTCAGGTGATATCGTTAAGGCTTTGGCAGCAGGTGGTAATGTTGTTATGATCGGTTCACTTGTAGCAGGCTGTGAGGAGTCACCTGGAGATAGCGAAATCTATCAGGGCAGACAGTTCAAGGTTTACCGTGGTATGGGTAGCCTTGGTGCTATGGGTAAAGGCAGTCAGGACAGATATTTCCAGACAAGCTTCAAGAAGTTTGTACCAGAGGGTGTTGAGGGTAGAGTACCTTACAAGGGATATCTATCAGAAACTGTTTACCAGATGGTTGGTGGACTTCGTGCTGGTTTAGGCTATACAGGCTGTAAAAACATTGCAGAGCTACACGAAAAGGCTAAGTTTGTTAAGATTACAGGCCCTGGCTTGAAAGAAAGTCATCCACATGATATCAATATAACAAAAGAAGCACCTAACTATTCATATAATGGTTAATTCGCAAGATTATTTTAACCATGAAAAAGAAGTTAATTAAATTTACAAATTCTATATATTCAACCCATTTAATAGTTCTGGGTATATTTTTATCGGTGTTTATGTTGAATTTATTCTTCATATGGACACATGATGATTACACTACCGTTGGTATTTACAGCTTTAAAGAGTCCTTTGAAAAATCATTATATTTTGGTAACGGAAGATTTTTAGGTAACCTGTTTGTTGATTTTATAATGTGCAGAGGTATTATAGATAAAATAGTAAGAACTGTTGTAATAAGCAGTATTATAATTACTTCTGCAACAATTATAGACGGATACAGAAAAAGGTCTTTGATATTATCATTCTTGCTTTATATCGGAGTAGGACATGAAATATTTAAACAGACCTATGTTTGGGGACATGGTTTTTATAATTATGCTCCACCGGTGTTATTTCTGCTGTTATCTATACTTCTGTTAAAGAAAATATATTCTTCACAGAATAGTAAAAGTACAATTCTGTGGTATATTCCTTTAGTTGTTTGTGGTATCTCACAGCAGCTGTTTGCAGAAAATTGTACAACTATAAATCTGTTGATTTCATTGATTATTTTAGTATATGTTATATATACTAAAAAAGAAAAGCTGTCATCGATGGTTAATTTTATATCTAGCTCAATCGGTGCTGGTATAATGTTCTTGCTACCTGAAATTTTAGGTGTAGCAGACAAAATGGACGAATACCGTGGTGGTTTAACTAGTATAGCTGATTATGCAGTGAATGGTGTAAAAAACGCTTTAACTATGATTTATGTATTATCTATTCAGCTTGTATTATTTGAAGTGATTGCTGTATTATTAATAGCAATGCTTGCAAAGAAAAAGCTGTTGAAAAATAAAGTACATACAATTTTGTTAAGCCTGTACCTGGTAGCAATGCCAGTATTTACCTATTTCAGAATATCAAGTGGTATGCTATGGAGTGTAATATATGCTTTATCGTTTGTTCTGTATCTGATAATCATTTCTGTACTATTTGTAAAGCTGGGATTTATCAAAGCTAAAAAGGTATCGATTGTATTAGCAGTGATTGCTGTGCTTTCGTTAGGGCAATTACTTATTGTTACACCAATAGGTCCAAGATGTATGTTTATTACATACGCTCTTATGGTTGCTATAGTATTACTGTTACAAAAATATACCTTCAATATGCTTGATACAGACACAGTAAATAAACTAAAGGCTTTAATAACAGGCTTTTCTGTTATAGTTTATACCTTTGTGTTAATAACCTTTATCAACATCTCAAAGCTTAATGATGTAAGAATTGATTATGTAGAAAAGCAATTATCAGAAGGGAAAACCACTATTAATCTGATTAAAATACCAGATGAAATATGGGTGCATTTACCAAATGAATTATATGCATATAAATATACCTTTAATCAAGGGGATTCTAAAGAGATGACCTTTACTCTTATAGATTATGAGGAATATTTAGCAAAAGAAAAATAAAATTAAAGTCAGCTATTCTTTCGAGTAGCTGACTTTTTTTGTTTTGGTTTATTTTTTTGATTTATTCTGTATTAAGAATAGATTTTATAGAAGATATTTTTTAACAGAGTATAAAGCTTAATTGCAGGTGGTTTTAGTTTATTTACTACTTTATCAGTGTACCTGTCAATCAGAAAATCTAAAAGCTTACCTACAGTAACCTGTCTTAGTAAATCTATTATTACGCATATGCAGAAAATAATTAATACAGCCAGTAAAGCGTGAGGAATAAGAAGATTAGATTCTGTCATTGTGGTTGTTTGTAACAGGTATCTGAAAATGTGATGTCTGGTAGTGTCACTGTCATGAATAAGATACACACCAAAGCTTGCAGAGGATAGAATGTTAACCCAGCTTATATGGTGAGCCTTCATTTTTGTAAATCCGATTAAAAGCTCGGTTGAAATGATTAACAACAAAATACTATTCTGTGATTTGATGTATGTAAGAAGCTCTTCTGCAAAACCTAAATTTATACTGGAAGCTAAATGATTTAACAATACTAAAGCAATAAAATAAATAAGTGTTACTAAAACAGCAACAGTAATATGTCTTGCAGCAGTGCCTTTTATTTTATCGTTATACATACGGATATAGCAGGCTATAAGATACAGAAGGATAAAGATAGTAAGAGGTGTGCCATATTTTTTCAGCTCTGTCAATAGTAAAAGCTGAGATATAGGAAACATTAAAGTGATAACCATAATAATGGATAGATGCTGTTTTTGATTTATGTTTTTACAAAAATGATTTAAAAATGGTGTTAAAAACATTAATAAAACATAGCAGGTTATAAACCAGTAGCTATCGTTGATAATAGGTGTGAAATAAGTAATATCAAAGGTAAGCTTAGCACCTAATATAATAAATAATACATAAAGCCCCACAGAATAAGTGATAACCTGAGAGGCTAGCTTGAGAAATTTGTTCAATGTGAATTTCGAATTAAGCATATAGTAGCCAGATATCATTACAAATATATCAACACCTAGTTTACCACCACTTACTAAAATTTCTAACACATTTTTGTTAAAGGAATATGGAACATTATCAAAGCCATGTAAAGCGTAATGGTGAGCAATTATCATTATAACACTTAGTATTCTTAAAATTTCCAGATTGGAATTTCTGGTTTTCTTTATTTTTTTAGCATCATGCAATGTCTGATTCGTTTTTTTTAGATTCGTCAAATTACATCCCCCTTCAGATTGATTATAAAAAAGCAACAACCCACTTAATAAATAATAGGTTGTTGCTTAAAAAGTTTAATGTAGTCTTACTTTATTTTTTACTTGGAAATCATGGTCATTTGAACATAGATACATTATACCTTCTATAAATCCTACAAGAGCAGGAATATATGTCCAGCAGAATAAAATGTATAAAACACCCATACCAGTTTTACCTAAGTAAAACTTATGTACTCCAAGACCACCTAGTAAAAGAGCTAATACGCCAGCAGTAATTTTATTTTTTACAGGCCACTCTGGGCTGATATCGTGATACTGATTATAGTAAGGCTGTTGGTACTGTGGCTGCTGATACTGTGGCTGCTGATACTGTGGCTGCTGGTATTGTGGCTGCTGGTACTGTGGCTGCTGAGGCTGTTGTTGAGGTAGCATTTCACCACAATAACGACATTCTTTATCATAAGATGTTATTGGTGCACCACATTGTGGACAATTCAGATTACTCATAATAAAACCTCCTAAATAGCTTACTTATTTTTTTGTACAATATTGTTACCTGTTTTTATTAAAGGTATTGTAACTAAAAAATATATAAATAAAATTATAAGTTGAAAAATTAAGTAAAAGTTAATATTACTATCAGAAAAAGATAAACCAAGTGATACAAATTGCAGAATACTATATATAGATGTAGCACTTGTTACTGCGATGTACATAGGAATAGTAATACTGTTGATTAATAGCTTTGAAAAAGTAGAATTAAAAACTATTGCCAATACATTTATAATCACAAATGTTAATTTTAATTCATATGATGGCTGTGCTGTTATATCAAATATAGCAAATAGAATTATAAATATAATAGCACCTAAAAATGATGACAGAAATAAACCTGTTAAAGATACTTTACCCTGCTTCATGATTTATCAAACCTCCTGTTTCTTTCCACAATTAGAGCAGAATTTTTCATCTGGTTCGATTTCGTTTCCACACTCACAAACCTTTTTGCCGATAGAAGCACCACAGTTGCTGCAGAATTTATCATCAGCGTCAAGCTCAGTGCCACAGCTGAAGCATTTAATAGTTTTTGCTTTCAATGAAGTACCACAAGAGCTGCAGAAGCTTGTATTTGCTCTGTTTCTTGCATTGCATTTTGGGCAATACACAGAATCTTCAACTACAGGCTGAACAGTTGTATTCTGATTCTGAACCAGGTTAGCACCTAATCCAAAGCCTATGCCACCTGCTGCAAAGGCACCTGCAACACCACCTGTGTTCTGAGCAGCTGACTCGTAAACATCGAAAGAACGCTTTGTAGAATATCTGTTATCTCCCATAATTTCAAACGCAGCTTTATCCTCAAGGATTTTATTAATCTGTTCAAAATCTTCATCCGGGAAGTTAATAGACTGTATGTAAAAATTAACTATGCTAAGACCAAACTCGTTAAAGCTTGGTGCAAGTCTTTCGAAAGCAAGTGCAGAAATTTCCTCCAGCTTAGGAGTAATCTCAAATGCTGAAATTTTCTGATTGATAATTACATCAGAAATGATAGTTTTGATTTTTGTATTAAGGATACCCTTAAAGTAATCTAAAACATCTTTATATTTTACAGCGTTATTACCAAGAGAGCCTGTAACCTCCTGAATAAACAGTGGTACATTTGTAATCTTCAACGCAAACTGACCGAATGCACGGATATGAAGTCTTACAAAATATTTAGGGTCGATAACCTGAATTGAATCAGTTGTACCCCAGCACATATCCAGCTTTGTAGTAAGGTTTACAAAATAAATTTCTGCTGTAAACGGAGTTTTACCACCGTAAGCAAGATTAACGAATGAACCAAGTATAGGCAGGTTACCAGTTGAAAGTACATAAGAACCAGCTGAAAAAACATCAGCAATTTTACCCTGATATACAAAAACTGCAGCCTGACCTTCACCTACGATTAAAGTAGAACCAAGTACAATTTTTTCTGTAGGAAATCTATAAATTAACCATTCACGGCTTGTTAAACCATCAAACTTAATTCTGTCTAATAAAGCCATTAAAAAACCTCCAATATATATTTTATACAATTAAAAGTGTATCATAGAAGCAGAATATTGTCAACTTTAATGTTTTATGCAGGTTGCAGGCTTAATTTGCATTTATGATTATTTATTTACCTGTTATTTTGCAGAGATTGAAAAATAAATTTATTTGTATATATTAAAAAATTCCAAAAGCATTATCTACAGTGTAGTTTACTTTTGGAATTCAATAGTTATACATAATTAAATTTGTAATTTACTTTAATAAGAAAGTAAATTGTTATATCCGTTTTTACAGTAGTATGTTTTTGAGTACAGTTCTTAAACAACTAAATAAGTGAAAGCATACTATATACTAACATTTTTAACGATCACTATAATTATTTACTAATCTAATAGCCAGAATTTGTTTTCGGTAATTACTTTTTGTGTTTTATATAGCACGATTTACAATTTGGATAATTTATCTTCAATCATTATTGATCTGTTGAGTATGCTGTTGTTTAATCTTTCTAACATACCTTTAACTTTATTGATATCAAGTTTGCTCGTTATTTCAATTTCAGGATTTTGTCCATCTTCTCCCCATTTTGGTTCGCATTTCTTTCCACTGATTATATCAACAGGATACACTTGTTCATCGGATTCTGTAACAAAGTCTTTGAAGCAAAAGAATTCGATATATGTTCGAAAATCTTTAAAGTGTGTTAGCCATAAATACAAATTACTTTTTACATCATCACTTCTTGTCATAATTGTTGATTTGTTATTATCGGTATACCAATAGTAAATTTCCCACAATGTTAAATCAACACGATCCTGTATATAATATTTTCGGCTAGAGGTTATTTTTCCTCCTCTATTTGGATTATATGTATCATAAAATGGTCTTGGCCAAAGGAAGGCTCCTCCAATAGTTCTTGAGTCAATGATCCAATCTGCAACTTGTTTTACTGCTTCATCCTTGTTTTGGCTTTGCATAATATAGAGATCATATGGATGTGACTTTTCATTTGATGGTGCAGAAAAGCCCAGCTGATCTGATCTTAAATAGAATAAAACGATTTTCTCACCATCTTGATTTGTTTCACTAACCTCAATACCTTGTCCTTCTACAAATTTATAATCATATTTTCCGTTTAATCTTTCTGCTAGTTCCAGTTCTCTTTTGTTCAGAAATCGTACAAGTTGTTCAAAAAAGTGATGATTGTAGCCTTTTTTATATGTTTGATCCGGATCACAATACACTAACCTGACATCCAGAGATTTATCCGATGAAATGGCATATCCTTCATTAAAGCCATTTATGTAGCTTTTCTTCCAGTTATCTATTTCATCGCTGTCAATCTTAGCCACTATATTTTTTGCTTCATCCAAACCACAATATGTATATATTTTTTTTAATTCATCCTTCATAGATAATCCCTCATCAAAAAAGTATATAATATTAATAATTTACAACCATCTTATAAACATGCTTTAACGCTACACCTTTGACATTAAACAAACACACTCCACATGATTAGTATGTGGGAACATATCAACAGGGGATATTTGTGAATTATTGATTATATTTCACGATTGTATTCCAAGCAATCTTATGTTCATAGTTGATTTCTGTATCATTTGAGAGATTTTTTATATAATTAGCAACAAACTTATCTGTATCATCAAGCAATCTTAGATAATATTTCATAGTAGGAATTAAACCGTTAACAATTACTTGACAACCATGTTCTTCTCTTATACGACAAATGATTTCATTCATTCGTACTAATTCATCTTCAGAAGGTGTCTTAGTGCTTAATATGTAATATCTTTGAACTGATTTATCTGAAATTTTTTTGTATGCATCTTCAATCATTATTGAGTCTACAGCAATTTCAAACTTTACTTCCACCACTTCATAGATATCACTATTAGCATCTCTAACAACTATATCACCTGTTTCACCACTGCTTCTATCAGAGCTGTTATGAGATTCTTTTGGGTCTAATGACATACCGTTGAATCTTTTTAATTCATCAATTATACATTCATAAATACTATAAAGAGCAATTACTGGTAGAATGGAGGCTCCACGACTTTTGTATTTGAAATAGAAATGTTCAGTTAAAGCACTCATTATTTCGTCAATTGTCATTTTAGTTTCTTTTTCGATTGGGTTAACTAGAATAACATTTTTATCAGCACTTGTGTATAATCCTGCATTTGCCTTGCTTGCATGTTCATCTAACAGTGACATAATTG